>NZ_JAELTK010000001.1:0-203340 GCF_016428765.1 Delftia sp. ASV31 | reverse complement strand
CATCCAGGCCGGGCAGCGTGGCCACGTTCTCCTCGACCTGCGCCTCGGGCAGCGTGAAGAACTCGCCGCCGTAGATGTGGTTGAAGCTGGAGGCCATGTCGCGCGCCATCTCGATGTGCTGGACCTGGTCGCGGCCCACAGGCACCTTGTGCGCATTGAAGGCCAGGATGTCGGCCGCCATGAGCACGGGGTACATGAACAGGCCGGCGGTCACGCCGTCATCGGTCTCGGTGCCGTCCGCATGGTTCTTGTCCACGGCCGCCTTGTAGGCGTGGGCACGGTTGAGCAGGCCCTTGCCGGTCACGCAGGTCAGCAGCCAGCACAGCTCGGGGATCTCGGGAATGTCGGACTGGCGGTAGAAGGTCACATGCTCGGGGTCCAGCCCGGCCGCCAGCCAACTGGCCGCGATCTCGATGGTGGAGCGCTGCACGCGTGCCGGGTCCTGGCATTTGATCAGGGCGTGGTAGTCGGCCAGGAAGTAGAAGTTCTCGACCTCGCGCGAGCGGCTGGCCGCGATGGCCGGGCGCAGCATGCCGGCATAGTTGCCGAGGTGCGGGGTTCCGCTGGGAGTGATGCCGGTGAGGAAACGGATGGTGCTCATGACGGGAGGCTTCGACAGGCAAGAGAGAAAAACAGGGAGCCGCAGAGACAGCCGGTGGGCCGTTCTGCAGCGCGTTCAGCGCAGCAGCGCGATCAGCGGGGTCAGCGCGAAGTCGATCACGGCGTAGCCCAGGTCCATCAGCGGGCGCAGCCACAGGCTGCCGACCACGCCGGCGATGACCAGGCCCATGACGATGAAAAAGCCCCAGGGCTCGATGCGCGCCACCCACTGCGCCTGACGCCAGGGCAGCAGGCCGACAAGGATGCGGCCACCGTCCAGCGGCGGCAGCGGAAACAGGTTGAAGGCCCACATCACCAGATTGACCAGGATGCCGGCGCGGCACATTTCTATGAAGAAGCGCTCGCCCACGCCCGATCCCACCAGAACCACCAGCAGCACGCCCCACAGCAGGGCCTGCACGAAATTGGAGGCCGGGCCTGCCAGGGCCACCCAGATCATGTCGCGCTTGGGGTTGCGCAACTGGTCGAAGCGCACGGGCACGGGCTTGGCGTAGCCGAACAGAAAGGCGCCCGAGGTGGCGAAGTACAGCAGCAGCGGCATCAGGATGGTGCCGATGGGGTCGATGTGCTTGATGGGGTTGAGCGTGATGCGTCCCATCATGGCGGCCGTGTTGTCGCCGAAGTGGCGCGCGGCATAGCCGTGGGCTGCCTCGTGCACCGTGATCGCGAAGAGCACGGGCAGGGCATAGATGAGTACGGTCTGGATGAGGTTGGAGATGTCCACGGCGGGCATTGTCTCAGACGCTGGCCACCCTTGCCGCTGGCAGCCGCCAGAGCCCGTGCGCTGCGCTCTGGCCGCGTGGATATGGTGGTTTCCCGCAGATTGGCAATGCCCCATTCTGTGTTGCAAAATGAAACAGCGATGAGATGGTTCCCTCAACAGGTTTTTCACCAAGGCCCTCGGGCCATATGTACAAGAGGTGGCACGTGGGCGTACTGGGCTTGGGCAGGCTGCCGATAGGCTGGCGGCTGGTGATTGCGTTCGGCGGTATCAATCTGCTGGTCTTCACGATGATGGCGGTCACGGTGTTTTCACTGGGGCAGGCCGAGCAGGCGCTGGCGGCCGGGGGGGCGACCACGGTGGCCGAGCAGGCGCTTGTGCACACGCGCTGGTGGGTGCTGGGGCTGGGCGCTGCCGTTTGCGTGCTGGCCCTGGTGGCCTGGTTCAGCCTGCGGCGGGGAATCGTGCAGCCGCTGGGCCAGGCCATCCTGATTGCCGAGACCGTGGCGGCCGGTGATTTGAGCCAGGAGTTCTCGACCGAGCTGCAGGGCGACTTCGGCCGCCTGCTGGGCGCGCTGGGCACCATGGAGGACACGCTGACCGAGCTGGTCGGCCGCATCAAGCAGTCCACGGATTCCATCGGCCTGTCGGCCGGCGAGATCGACGCCGGCAACTCCGACCTGTCGCGCCGCACCGAGGCCCAGGTCTCGGCGCTGGCCCAGACGGCCGCCAGCATGGAGCAGCTCACCGCCACCGTGCGCCAGAACGCCGACCGCGCGCATTCGGCCAGCGGCCTGGCCGTCGATGCCTCGTCCACCGCCAGGCGCGGCGGGGCCGTGGTGAGCGAGGTGGTGCAGACCATGGAGGCCATCAGCGGCAGCTCGCGCAAGATCGTGGACATCATCCAGGTCATCGAAGGCATCGCCTTCCAGACCAATATCCTGGCGCTCAACGCGGCCGTGGAGGCGGCGCGTGCGGGCGAGCAGGGCCGGGGCTTTGCCGTCGTGGCCAGCGAGGTGCGCAGCCTGGCCGGGCGCTCGGCCGAGGCCGCCAAGCAGATCAAGGAACTGATCACCACCAGCGTGCGCCAGGTGGAAAGCGGAGCCGGCCTGGTCAACCAGGCGGGCGCCACCATGCAGGAAATCGTGGGCGCCGTGGGCCAGGTATCGGGCCTGCTCGGCGAAATGTCGCAGGCGCTGCGCGAGCAAAGCGAGGGCATCGCCCAGGTCAACGCGGCCGTGGGCCACATGGACAGCGCCACCCAGGAGAACGCAGCCCTGGTGCAGCAGGCCTCGCGAGCGGCCTCGGCGTTGAGCGAGCGCGCCCAGGATCTGGAGCAGGCGGTGGGCGCCTTCAAGCTCGATGACGAACCCCAGTCTGCGGCGGGCGCGGGGTTCTCGGCAGCGCAGGCCAGGCCCGCGCTGGCCCCGTCCGTTGCCGTGGCGTCCGCAGCAAGGTCGCCAAGTTCGCCAAGGCCGCCGCAGCGTACGCCGACGCCTGCGGCCCCACTGCAGTCGCTGGAATTGGCCCAGCACTGATCTGCATCTCTCTCGTCAGCGTCCCTTCACAACACGAACGCCGGGCTTGCCCGGCGTTTGTCTTTCATGCGGTGCGGAGCATGGCCCCTGCTCGGGCCATCTTCGCCAGGCCATCTTCATCAGGCCATCTCGAGGCCCAGGGCGTCCAGGCTGCCCCTTCCCTGGCGCACCACGGTCGGCGGATTGCCCAGGGCCATGGGAACCAGGTCGATCACGGTGGTCGGCTCCGAAGGGCAGGCGCCTGCATCGACGATGGCGTCAAGCTCGTGGGGAAAGCGCTCCAGGATGGCGTCTGCGTCGTGCAGGGCCTCGGTCTCGCCCGGCGGGATCAGCGTGGTGGCGATCAGCGGCTCGCCCAATTGCTCCAGCAGCAGCTGCGTGCCCTTGCGGTCCGGCACGCGCAGGCCGATGGTCTTGCGCGAGGGATGGCTCAGGCGCTTGGGCACTTCCTTGGAGGCCTCCAGGATGAAGGTGTACGGCCCCGGCGTGGCCAGCTTGAGCAAGCGGTACTGGCGGTTGTCCACGCGCGCATAGCTGGACAGCTCCGACAGGTCGCGGCACAGCAGCGTGAGATGGTGCTTGTCGTTGATCTGCCGGATGCGGCGAAGCCGCTCCACCGCAGGGCGGTCGTCCAGATGGCAGACCAGCGCGTAGCTGGAGTCCGTGGGAATGGCCAGGATGGCGCCCTGGCGCAGCATGTCGGCGGCCTGCTTGATGAGACGGGGCTGGGGATTGTCGGGGTGGGCTTCGAAGCGTAGAACCATGGTGTGCGTTGTTGGCGGGAGGAGCTCAGGCCAGCTGTATGCGCTCGCTCAGCAGTTCCCATACCGGCGTCAGCTGGCCCGGCAGGTAGGGCAGGTCGCCCAGATCGGTGTGCGATTCCTCGGGGCTGTGGAAATCGCTGCCGCGCGATGCGGCCAGGCCGAATTCGCGCGCCATGTCGGCATAGATGGTGTATTCGCTGGGCCGGTGGCTGCCGGTGACGACCTCGACGCCCTGACCGCCATGGGCCTTGAATTCGGAAAACAGCGCATATTCCTCGTTGGCGGTGAGCGCGTAGCGGGCCGGATGGGCGATCACCGCCACACCGCCGGCCTGCGTGATCCAGCGCACGGCATCGGCCAGGCGGGCCCAGGTGTGGGGCACGTAGCCGGGATGGCCTTCGGTCAGGTAGTGGCGGAACACCTCGCCCGTGTCGCGGCAGCGGCCCGATTCCACGAGAAAGCGTGCGAAATGGGTGCGTGAGATCAGGCCGGGATTGCCGGCGAAGCGCAGCGCGCCTTCGTAGCTGCCTTCGATGCCGGCCAGCTCCAGCTGGCGGGCCATCTCGCGGGCGCGTGGGCCGCGCCCGTCGCGCGTGGCGTGCAGCCCTTCGAGCAGGGCGGGGTCGTCCGCGTCAAAGCCCAGTCCCACGATGTGCACGGTGGTACCTGCAAAGCTCACCGAGATCTCGGCGCCCGTCAGGTAGTCCATGCCGCAGGCACGCGCGGCGGCGGCGGCGCGGTGCTGGCCGCCGACTTCGTCATGGTCGGTCAGCGCCCACAGCTGCACGCCCCGGGAGGCGGCGCGTTCGGCCAGTTGCTCCGGCGTCAGCGTTCCATCCGAGACCACGGAGTGGCTATGCAGATCGGCGTTCAGATAGGACTTGGGCACCGGTCCATTGTAGGTGTCGGTGCTTTTCCGAGCCGGGCAGTGCGGCTGGGGGACTTCCCTGAGTGCGGGTTAACAGGGCTCAATAGTGACGGATGCATGACGATGATCAGCCAGGCGCCGTCAAGGGTGGACAAGAATGGTTTCCGGAGCGATGGGCGGCAGGGGCGCCATGGCCTGGCTCCGGCATTGTTATAAAAAAGATCGGTTTTTCCATGAATCTGAATCAAATCACGGTCGCCCAGAAGCTGTGGGCCCTGGTGCTGGGACTGCTGGTGAGCATGCTGGTGGTCAACGGCGGCATCCTGGTCTATCTGCACGGGGTCAACGAGAAGATCAACACCGATGTGATGACCGCGCAAAGCGGCGCCACGCTGGCGCGCGAGTGGCGGCATCTGACGCAGATGAGCGTGGAGCGCTCCATCGTCGCGGCCATGTCGCCCGACGAGACGCTGGCAGCGCAGCAGCGCGCGTTGATGAGCAAGGGCATAGAGCGCATCAACGTGCTGCAAAAGCAGGTGGGCGACCTGCAGTTGGGCGCGCAGTCCAAGCAGGCGCTGGATGCTGTGGCGGCCGAGCGCCGCGAGACGCTCAAGGCCAACTCGGCGGCCCAGGAGGCGCGCAAGGCCAACGATTTCGCCACCACGTTCGACATCGTTGAAAAGCAGCTGCGCCCGGCGGCCGAGCGCTACAACAGCGCGCAGGAAGCCTTCGTGCAGCAACTGGAGCGCCAAAGCGAGCTGGGGCGCGAGGAAGGCGTGGCCCATCGGCGCCAGGCGTACTGGATCGGTGCGCTGGCCAGTGCGGTCATCGTGGCCCTGGGCCTGTTCATGGGGGTGGCCATCATGCGGTCGATCACGCGGCCGCTGGACCAGGCCGTGGCCCTGGCCGACGGCATTGCCGCAGGCGACCTCACGGGCTCGGTGCAAAGCAACCGGGGCGATGAGCTGGGCCATCTGTTGGGCGCGCTCAACGGCATGGCGCAGCGGCTGCGCGGCGTGGTGGGCGAAGTGCGCTCTGGCGTGGAGTCCGTGTCCACGGCCTCCAACCAGATCGCCAGCGGCAACCAGGACCTGTCCTCGCGCACCGAGCAGACAGCGGCCAACCTGGAGGAGACGGCGGCCAGCATGGAAGAGCTGACGGCCACCGTCACCCAGTCGGCCGACACGGCGCGCCAGGCCAACCAGCTGGCGGCCACGGCCGCACAGGCGGCCGAGCAGGGCGGTGCCGTGGTGGCCCAGGTGGTCACCAGCATGCAGCAGATCACGGACAGCAGCCGCAAGATCGCCGACATCATCGGCGTGATCGACGGCATTGCCTTCCAGACCAATATCCTGGCGCTGAACGCCGCCGTGGAAGCGGCCCGCGCAGGCGAGCAGGGCCGGGGCTTTGCCGTGGTGGCGGGCGAGGTGCGCTCACTGGCCCAGCGCAGCGCCGAGGCCGCCAAGGAAATCAAGCTGCTGATCACCACCAGCGTGGACAACGTGCAGTCGGGCTCGAAGCAGGTGGAGCAGGCGGGGCGTTCCATGGAGGAAATCGTCTCCAGCGTGCGCCGCGTCAGCGATCTCATCGGCGAGATCACGGCCTCGTCCACCGAGCAGCGCGACGGCATCGGCCAGGTCAACCAGGCCGTGACCCAGCTCGACCAGATGACCCAGCAGAACGCGGCCCTGGTCGAGGAATCCAGCGCGGCTGCGCTGGCCATGCAGGACCAGGCGCGGCGCCTGTCCGAGGTGGTGGCGGTGTTCAAGCTGGGGCAGGAGGGCAGCGCACTGGCGCCGGCGAGGGCACACGTGCCGGCCACCGCAGCGGCACGCCGGCCGGCATCTATCGGCGCAACCGGTGCAACTGCTGCGGTGCGCCCTGCGCCTGCGGCACCCGCACGTCCAGCGCCGGCCGTGCGCAATGCACCGGCGCCCCAGAAGATCCAGCAGCCCGTGGCGAAGGCCCCCGCCAGGACAGCAGCCAAGGCCGGGGCGGACGACGACTGGGAGACCTTCTGAGCGGGAGGAGCGGGGATGCAGGCCGGCGTGCAAGTCAGCGCCGGCCTGCAGGCCTTCGTCAGTTGCGCGGCTTGCCGTAGTCGGGCGAGCGCGGGCCTGGCAGCAGTCCGCGCTGCGCCATGGGCGACAGCAGCCGCTGGTTGGCGATGGAGGCGATCTGCACGCTGCGGTCGTTCATGGTGTCCAGGATCTGGTTGAGCAGTGCCGTCACCAGGATGCCGACCAGTCCGCCGCCTGAGCTTTGTCCTTCGGCGCTGGAGGCCGTGGCACTGCCATCCCACAGCTGGGTGCCGGTGCGCAGGTCCACCAGCCTGGCCTCCAGCGTGACCACCGAGGCGCTGCTGATCACCGCATAGCTGGTGCCGTAGTTGCGGATGTTCAGGTACAGGGCCGCATCGGCGCCAAAGATTTCACGGAGCTTGGCCACGGGCAGTTCCTGGGCGTCGTCGGCGCTGACGATGCCGTTCTGGCGGAACATTTCCTCGGTGACAGCCACGGGCAGAACGTAGTAGCCGGCCTCGGCCAGCGGCAGCGTGATCTGGGACAGCACGCCCGCCGGCGCATTCACTTCCGGGGACTGGTTCAGCGCAGGCATGACCAGGATGGAGGCAGGCTTGGATGCCCGCAGCGCCGAATAGTCATAGGGCGCGGTGGTGGCGCACCCGGTCAGCGCCACGGTCATGGCAAGAGCCAGGGTCTTGATGTGATCGGTCAGGCGCATGTCAATTCTTACGGGCCGTGAAGGTTTGCAGCAGCGTGTCCATGAAGGTGGCGGACTCGGGGAAATGCTGTTTTTCCTCGGCCAGTTGCTCCACCGTCTTTTCGTTGTTGCCGGTCCGGGAATAGAGCATGGCCATATGGGCGCGGTAGCCGGGCGGCAGCGCCTTTCCCTCGGCCTGGACCTTCAGGCGGGCTTCTTCCAGCTTGAGCAATTGGTCCTCGGCGCCGGTACTGCCGTCATCCTTGAGATATTGGTAGACCTGGGGCTGATAGTCATTCCAGGCATACAGCGGCTGGCGCGGCGCAGCGCAGCCGGCCAAGGTGGCGCAGATGACCAGCGCGGCCAGGGCCGTTGCCGAATGGACGGGGCGCTTCATTGCGCGGGCTTCCATGCGCCGCTGTCAATGCCGGCCGCCAGCTTGTCCACGGCTTCGCGGATGGCCAGATCCAGTACCTTGCCGTTGAGCGTGGAGTCATAGCCGGCCGTGCTGCCGAATCCCACGATTTCGCGGTTTGACAGGCTGTATTCGCCGGCACCCTGCACCGAATAGACGACTTCGGAGGTCTGCACCCGGACGATGTTCAGGCTGACCTTGGCATAGGCCACCTGCTCCTTGCCACGGCCGAGCACGCCGAAGAACTGGCGGTCCCCGACCACCTTGCGGCCGAACTCGCTCACGTCGCCGGTCACGACATAGGTGGCGCCCTTGATCGACTGCTCCTGCCTGTTGAAGCCCGCTTCCTGGTGGGTCTCGGACATGTTGTCTCGGTCCAGCACGCTGAATCGGCCGCTTTGCTGCAGGTGGGTTACCAAGATGGTTCTGGCCTGGCCACCGAGGCGATCGACGCCGTCCGAGAAAATGCCGCGCTGAAAGCTGGAGCGGTTGTCGAATTTGCCCACGGAAATGGGGCTGCGCGGGCCTTGATAGGCGCTGGATGCAGAAGCGGGCTTGGCTGTTTCAAGCGTGCGCGATTGCTCGGTGGTGGAGCAGCCGGAAAGGCCGGCGGCCAGGGTAATGGCAATGGCCGCGCAAGGCCACAGGCGAGAGGTCATGAGTATTTCCCCGGTTTTCTTGGAATGAATTTGCAATAATTTGTTGCAAAAACCGGGGATATTAACCGAGGGGCACCGTGAATGGCGCCTCGGGTCTCTAGGACGCGTCCGAATGCACTCCCTCGATCAGGAATTGCACCTTGCGCTCTCCGCGCCATTCATTGATGTCCATGCGAAAGGCAATGCAGGCCGATGGCGGCAGCGGGTCGGTATGGCCGAACCAGATTCCGTCCACGGTTTCGCCCTGATGGCGCAATTGCAGTTTCAGGTGCTTTTCACCGACCAGGCGCTGTGAGAGCACTTCCAGTTGCTCGCTGAAGGTGGGCGGGGCAAAGCCCTGGCCCCAGACCGCGAGATTGAGCTGCTCGACCATTTCGGGCTTGCGGAAATCCGGGTCCAGCGGTCCGTCGGTCTCTATGCGGCGCGTCAGCGTGGCCGCGTCCAGCCATTCCTGTGCCACCTGGGCCAGGGCCTTCTCGAACACCGCGAAACCGGCCTCGGCAATGGTGCAGCCGGCCGCCATGGCGTGGCCGCCAAAGCGCAGCAGCAGACCGGGGTGGCGCTTGGATACGAGGTCCAGCGCGTCGCGCAGGTGAAAGCCGGGAATGGAGCGGCCCGAGCCCTTGAGTTCATGCTCGTGCCCCGGCGCGCCGCTGGCGGCGAAGACGAAGCTGGGCCGGTGCATGCGGTCCTTGATGCGCGAGGCCACGATGCCGACCACGCCCTCGTGGAAATCGGGGTCGAACACGCTGATGGCCGCCGGCGGCGTCATGCCGTCCGTGCACAGGCCCTCGGCCATGAGCAGGGCCTGCTCGCGCATGCCGCCTTCCAGCTCGCGGCGTTCGCGGTTGATGGCGTCCAGCATCTGGGCCAGGTTGGCGGCGCGGCCCGCATCGTCCGTGGTCAGGCACTCGATGCCGATGGTCATGTCGGACAGCCGGCCTGCGGCATTGATGCGCGGGCCCAGGGCAAAGCCGAAGTCGAACGTGGTGGCCTCAAAGGCCTTGCGGCCAGCGGCTTCGAACAGGGCCAGCAGGCCCGGCTGCATCTGGCCACGGCGGATCTGCTTCAGGCCCAGGGCGACCAGGCGGCGGTTGTTGGCGTCCAGCCGGACCACGTCGGCCACCGTGCCCAGGGCGACCAGGGGCAGCAGGGCCTCCAGCCGGGGCTGATTGGCCTTGTCGAAGCGGCCGCGCGCGCGCAGCTCGGCACGCAGGGCCAGCAGCACGTAGAACATCACGCCGACACCGGCCATGGACTTGCTCTCGAAGCTGCAGCCGGGCTGGTTGGGGTTGACGATGGCATCGGCCAGCGGCAGGTGGTTGCCGGGCAGGTGGTGGTCGGTGACGACCACCTGAAGGCCCAGGGCCTTGGCCTCGGCCACGCCTTCGACGCTGGCAATGCCGTTGTCCACGGTGACCATCACTTCGGCGCCGGTTTCCTTGACGCGGCGTGCGATGGGCGGCGTCAGGCCGTAGCCGTCCACCACGCGGTCGGGCACCAGGTAGCTGACCTCGGTCGCGCCCAGCATGCGCAGGCCGCGCCAGCCCACGGCGCAGGCGGTGGCGCCGTCGCAGTCGTAGTCGGCCACGATGCACAGGCGCAGGCCGCGCTCTATGGCATCGGCCAGCAGCCGCACGGCGGCCTCCATGCCCAGCAGGCCCGAGGGTGGCAGCAGGCGTGCAGGCGTGTCGTCCAGTTCGTCGGCGGAGCACACGCCGCGTGCGGCGTAGAGCTGGGCCAGCAGAGGGTGGACGCCGGCCTGGCGCAGTGCCGAGGCCTGCTGTGCAGGGATCTCGCGGGGGATGATTTTCATGGGCAATGTGTCAGAGCATGCGGCCCAGGTCGGGCAGGGCGCGGGGGCCGAAAAGGCCCGTCAGCCTGTCCAGCCAGCGCGGCGGGCGGCTGCTCCATGCGATGGCATGGCGTTCGCCGCACAGCGTCAGCGTGAGCGGGTGGCCTGCGCGCACGCGCTCCAGCAGGCGGGCGATGAGTCCGGCGTCCAGCGCCTTCCAGGCCTCGCGCCACGCAGCGGGGTTGCCCTGCAGGGCTGCGGCGTGAAGGTCGTCCAGGCATTGCACGGCGGCCTTGGCGCCGGTGGCCGTGCCGGGCTGCAGGCGCCCGGCGCCGTGGACCCAGAAGGCGTTGATCGGCACCTGTCCGCGCGCGGCGCGGGCATCGTTGAAGACATGGGTGTAGAGCAGCATCTGCACCTCGCTTTGCAGGCGGTGCAGGGCGCGCGCCTGCTGCGCATCGGGCAGCCAGGGCCGCACGTCGCGGCCGATGACGCGGTCCATGGAGGCCGTGGCCAAGTCATCGAACAGCGCACCGCGCGCCAGCCAGCGCTGCGGCTGCTGGTACTCCAGCACGATGCCGTCGTCAGCGAACCAGGGCGCCAGCAGGGCCAGCAGCTGGCGGGATTCCTCATCGCTGAGGGGTGTGGTGGCGGGATCGCTCTGGTGGACCTGGTCTGCGCCTATGTGCCAGTGGCAGGGCGTGACATAGGCGCAGGCCTGCGCCGTCTCACCGGCCTGCCAGGCGGCCCAGGCAATCAGGCCCGGCGCATCGGGCAGGCCCAGCGAGCGCGCCAGGGCGCGTTCGTGGGGGGGAGAAAAATCCATCTCCGTGCCGGTCTGTGCGGGCGCGGGCTGCATCAGCGCCAGCAGGGATTGGAGATGGGGCAGCTCCAGTCCGCCCCAGACGGCCGTGACGGCAGCGTCATCCGCTGCATCCGAGGACGGACCGCCGGCATAGGGGATGATCCATTCGGTCGTTTCCTCCAGCGGGGCTTGGGTGGAGGACACCAGGGGCGCGGTCAAAAGCATGGCCGCTATTGTCGGGCATGGGGTGCCGCAGTGCCGGCGCCTTCGTTTTTCCCCTTGGAGCGCGGTTCAGCGCTGGGGCATGTCCCGGGCCGACGAGACCAGGCTGACCGTGGCGTCCTCGGGGATGGGCGGCATGCCCTGGTTCCAGTCTTCCCAGGCGCTGCGCATGGCAGCCAGACGCTCGGGCGCGCGCGCTGCCTGGTTGGCGCGCTCGCGCTCGTCGGCGGCAAGGTCGAACAGGTAGTCGATGCCGTCCACGCGCAGATACTTCCAGTCGCCGTCGCGCAGCGCGCGCTGGCCGCGGTGCTTCATGCGCCAGTGCAGGGTGCGCGGGAATTCGGCATCTTCGGCGCGCAGCACAGGCAGCAGCGAGATGCCGTCCAGCGCATGGCCATCTGGCGCCTGCACGCCGGCGGCATCCAGCACCGTGGCCGACCAGTCCATGCTCATGCAGTGCTGGGGGCTGCTGCGGCCCGGCGCGATCACGGCCGGCCAGTGCGCAATCCAGGGCACGCGGATGCCGCCCTCGGTCAGGTCCATCTTGCCGCCGACCAGGGGCCAGTTGTCGGAGAAGCGTTCGCCGCCGTTGTCGCTGGTGAAGACGATGAGGGTGTTGTCCAGCTGCCCGTTGGCGCGCAGCGCCTCGACGATCCAGCCTATGCCTTCGTCCATGTGGTGGATCATGCGGCGGTACTGGTGGATGTTGCCGCCGTCCAGGTGGGCAATGCCTGCGCCCAGCGCCTCGGCCGTGCTGCGGTCATCGCGCGTTTCCCAGGGCCAGTGCGGCGCCGTGTAGTGCAGGCTCAGGAAGAAGGGCGCATCGCCTTGGGCCATGCGGTGGACGAAGTCCACGCTGCGCTGCGACAGCAGGTCGGTCAGGTAGCCCTCGTCATGGTGCTCCTCCTCGCCCACCCACAGGTCGTGCTGGCCCGAGCTGCTCAGGTGGGTGAAGTAGTCCACGCCACCCGACATGGGGCCGAAGTATTCCTCGTAGCCCGAGCGCAGCGGGCCGAAGTGCGGCGGGTAGCCCAGGTGCCATTTGCCGATCAGCGCCGTGCGGTAGCCCGCATCCCTGAGCATGGAGGCGACGGTGGGCATGTCCGGCGGCAGGCCCAGCTTTTCGCCCAGCGGCGTGCCGCGTGTCTTGCTGTTGATGGGCTCCTCGGCCGCACCGCGCAGGCGGTACTGGTAGCGCGCCGTGGCCAGGGCAAAGCGCGTGGGAGAGCACACGGGCGAGTTGGCATAGCCCTGGGTGAGCCTGAGGCCGCCGGCGGCCAGGCGGTCAAGCACCGGGGACACCGCTCCGAAGTCGGCCGCGCGGCCTCCGTAGCAGCCGAGGTCGGCATAGCCGAGGTCGTCGGCCACGATGAAGAGGATATTGGGACGGGACATGCAAATGCGCTCTGTGCAGGGTTGTGGGCGGGAAGCGGCGGCGCTCATTCCATCTTCATTCCGGTGGACTGGATCACGGTCCGGTAGCGGTCGGCCAGCGCCTGTATGCGTTCGGCGGCGGCCGGGCCGGTCAGGCCTTCGTAGAACAGGTCGTTGGCGCGCATGCGCTCGCGCAGGGCCGGATCCTTCATGGCCTTTTCCAGCGCGGACTGGATTCTTGCGACCAGGGGCTCGGGCGTGGCGGCAGGCACCCACAGGGCGAACAGCACTTCCTGCTCCAGGTCCTTGTGGCCCAGCTCGCCCACGGTGGGCACGCCGGGCACCAGCGGGTTGCGCTGGCGCGTGGTCACGGCCAGCGGCACGACCTTGCCGGCCGCCACCTGGCCCAGCATGGCCGAGGAGCTGATGATGCCGCCGTCCACCTCGCCCGCCAGCACGGCCGTGCTGGCCGGGGCGTTGCCCTTGTAGGGCACGTGGCTGACCTTGGCGCCCGTGGCATGGGTCAGGATGGCCGAGGCCAGGTGCCCCGGCGTGCCGTAGCCGGCCGAGCCCAGCGTCAGGCCGCTTCTCTTGCCCTGGGCGATGAACTGGTCCAGCGTCCTGAGGCCGGTGCGGGGATTCACGGCCACCATCATTCCCTGCGAGGCGATCATCATCACGGGACGCAGGTCCGTGCCCTTGAACGGCATGCTTTTGTAGATGAAGGGATTGACGGTGAAGGTCGTGTCGATGCCGACCAGCAGCGTGTAGCCGTCGCCGGGCGCCTTGGCCGCGTTGTCGGTGCCGATGTTGCCGCCCGCGCCGGGCCGGTTGTCCACGACGAAGGGCTGTTTGAGTTCACGCTGCAGTACCTCGCCCAGGCTGCGCGCCAGGATGTCAGCGGCGCCAGCGGGCGCGAAGGCGACGACGATGCGCACGGGTTTGGCGGGCCAGGCCGCGGCATCGGCGGCCGCATCGGCCCGGGCGCCAGCGCCGGAGCCCAGGCCCAGCAAAAGGGCCAGGCCGGCCCGCAGCAGCGGGCTGCGCAAGGCATGGGTGGCATGGGTGGCTTGGAACAGGGAAAACATGGTGGCGAACTTTCTGCGCTGCGGGGGCGCCGGGCTTTGCGAGAATCCCCAGGCCGGCTCCGGACGGTGGCTCCCGTTGTCTCCTTTCCGGACGGGGCCACTGTAGAAGTCCCCGCAGCAATTGATCTAATCAACTGTTCCCCGTGAATACCCGTCCCGCTCCCACCTCCATCCAGCAGATGCTGCTGTTTCGCATCAACCGCTACTTCGGTGCAGCGGGCGGCGTGGCCATGCGCATGTGCGAGGCGCATTTCGGCATCACGCGCCGCGAGTGGGGCGTGATGGCCACGGTGGCTGCCAACGAAGGCCTGCTGTCGTCGGAGCTGGCCGAACGCGCGCAGCTGGACCGCGCACGCACCTCGCGCGCCCTCAGCGGGCTGGAGGAAAAGGGCTGGGTGCAGCGCAGCCCCATGCCCGGCGACCGCCGCCGCGTGGCCGTGTCGCTGACCGCCGAGGGGCGGCGCATGTACGGCCTGATCCTGCCGCGCATGGCCCAGATCCACCTGGACCTGGTGTCCGTGCTCAGCGACGAGGAGCTTGCACAATTCGATACCTTGCTGGCCAGGCTGCAGCGCCATGCGCTGACGCTGGAGGCGGAGGGCCGCTACGACGCCCTGCCGCGTGTGGACCGCGGACGGCACCGGCGCTGACACGCCGACGGCAAAGCCTGCCGCCATGCAGGGCCTGTGGGCGATGACACAATGCATGCCCATGCAATTTCCCTACGAACTGGCCGTCGGCTGGCGCTATACCCGGGCGGGGCGTGCCACGCGCCGCAACGGCTTCATCTCGTTCATCTCCGGCGTCTCCATGCTGGGCATCGCCCTCGGTGTGGCGGCGCTGATCATCGTGCTCAGCGTGATGAACGGCTTCCAGAAGGAAGTGCGCGACCGCATGCTCAGCGTGGTCTCGCACATCGAGATCTTCGCGCCCCAGGGCGCGGCGCTGCCCGATCTGGAGCGCACCATGCGCGAGGCGCGCGCCAACCCCGACGTGCTGGGCGCCGCCCCCTTCGTCGCGGCCCAGGCGCTGCTGGCGCGTGGCGAGGACATGAAGGGCACCCTGGTGCGCGGCATCGATCCGGCGCGCGAGGGCGAGGTCACCGACGTGGCCGCCACCAATGCCGAGGTGCTCAAGCGCCTGGTGCCCGGCGAATTCAACGTGGTGCTGGGTGTGGAGCTGGCGCGTTCGCTGGGCGTGCGCCAGGGCGACATGGTCACGCTGATAGCCCCGGGCGGCCAGGTCACGCCGGCCGGCGTGGTGCCGCGCCTCAAGCAGATGCATGTGGCCGGCACCTTCGACTCCGGCCACTACGAATACGACTCGGCCCTGGTGATGATGCATTACGAGGACGCGCAGCGCCTGTTTCGCCTGGAAGGGCCGACTGGCATCCGCCTGAAGCTCAAGGACCTGCACGAGGCGCCGCGCGTGGCCATGGAACTGGCCCACACCATCACCGACCGCCTGCTGATCCGCGACTGGACCCAGCAGAACCGCACCTGGTTCGCGGCCGTGCAGCTGGAAAAACGCATGATGTTCATCATCCTCACGCTCATCGTGGCCGTCGCTGCGTTCAACCTGGTGTCCACGCTGGTGATGACGGTGACCGACAAGCGCGCCGACATCGCCATCCTGCGCACGCTGGGCGCCTCGCCGTCCAGCATCATGGGCATCTTCATGGTGCAGGGCGCCATGGTGGGCGTCATCGGCACCTTCGCGGGCCTGCTGCTGGGCCTGGGCATCGCCTTCAACATCGATGTCATCGTGCCGGCTATCGAGCGCCTGCTGCACGCCAACTTCCTGCCCAAGGACATCTACCTGATCAGCAAGATGCCCAGCGATCCGCAGTACAGCGACATCATGCCCATCGCCGTGATCTCCCTGGTCCTGGCCTTTGTCGCCACCATCTATCCCAGCTGGCGCGCCAGCCGCGTGAACCCCGCCGAGGCGCTGCGCTATGAATGAAGTGAATGTGATGCCCGGTTTCGAAGTGTCCCAGCAGGGCGCCGTGGTCCTGGATGCGCGCGGCCTGACCAAGCGCTTTGCCGAAGGACGGCTCAACGTGCAGGTGCTGGCAGGTGTCGATCTGCAGGTGCGTGCGGGCGAGACGCTGGCCATTGTCGGCGCCTCGGGCTCGGGCAAGAGCACGCTGCTGCACCTGCTGGGCGGGCTGGACGCCCCCACCAGCGGTAGCGTCACCCTCAAGGGCGAGCCGCTGCATGAACTCAGCGCCCAGAAGCAGGGCGCGCTGCGCAACCGGCACCTGGGCTTCATCTACCAGTTCCACCATCTGCTGCCCGAATTCAGCGCCCAGGACAACGTGGCCATGCCGCTGCGCATACGCCGCGACGACAGGGCCGAGTGCATGGAGCGCGCCGCACGCATGCTGGCGGCCGTGGGCCTGGGCGAACGCATGCTGCACCGTCCGGCCGAACTGTCGGGGGGCGAGCGCCAGCGCGTGGCAATTGCCCGTGCCCTGGTCACCCAGCCGGCCTGCGTGCTGGCCGACGAGCCCACCGGCAACCTGGACCGCAGCACGGCCGACACCGTGTTCCGCCTGATGCTGGAGCTGGCGCGCAGCCATGGCACGGCCTTCGTCATGGTCACCCACGATGAGCAGCTGGCGGCACGCTGCGACCGCATGGTGCGCCTGGTGCAGGGCCAACTGGCCTGACCGGCAGGCCTGGGTCTGGACTCAGGCCATGCGCAGCAAGGTGCCCGGCAGGCGCTGGGCGGCTACGGGAAGCACGGCCGCTGCCGGGGCCGACTTGATCTGAGGCGCAGCGGGAACGATGGATGCCGGCAGCGGCTTGCGCTGCGCCTGTTCCCTGGATGCATCCGCGACGGCCGCGCTCTGTGCCGTCAGGTCGGCTGTCACCTCGCGCAGGCGTGCCGACTGGGCCATGGACGCCTGCACCACATCGCCCATGATGGCCGTGACCTGGTGCGAGGAGTCCACGATCTCCTGCATGGTGCCGCCGGCCTGGCGCACCTGATTGGCGCCCAGTGCCACCTGCTCCACCGAGGTGTGGATGAGCTGCTTGATTTCCTTGGCGGCGGCGGCGCTGTTCTGTGCCAGTGCCCGTACCTCGCCCGCCACCACGGCAAAGCCCCGGCCCTGCTCGCCTGCGCGGGCCGCCTCCACGGCAGCGTTGAGCGCGAGGATATTGGTCTGGAAGGCGATGCCGTCCATCACGCCGATGATGTCGCTGATCTTGCGCGAGCTGGCGCTGATGGACTCCATGGTGCCCATGACCTCGTGCACCGTGCGCCCGCCCTGCTCGGCCACCAGGCAGGCCTGGCGGGCCAGTTCGTTGGCCTGGCCTGCGTGCTCGGCGCTTTCGCTCAGGCCCTGCATGGCCTCGCCCAGGGTCTGCGCGGCCGTGAAGCGGCGCGTGATATCGCGGGCGTACTTGACCACCTTGAACGGCCGGCCGTCGGCATCGAGGATGGGGTTGTAGCTGGCCTCGATCCAGACCTGGCGGCCGTGCTTGCCGATGCGCAGGTACTGGCCCGCATCGTGCTGGCCGCTGGCCAGCTTGCGCCAGAACTGCGCATATTCGGGGCTGTGGCGTTCATGGGGCTGGACGAACATGCTGTGGTGCCGTCCGACGACCTCGTCCAGCGTGTAGCCCATGGCCTGCAGGAACAGGCGGTTGGCATGCAGGATGTTGCCCTGCAGGTCGAACTCGATGATGGCCTGCACCTTGGAGATGGCGGCCAGCTGGCCTTCGGCGTCGGCGTTGCGGCGCTGCTGCTCGGTGATGTCGGTGGCGTACTTCACCACCTTGAAGGGCCTGCCATGGCGATCGAAGATGGGGTTGTAGCTGGCCTGCAGCCAGACATCGCGCCCGTCCTTGGCAATGCGGCGGTAGCGTCCCGCGTCGTGGATGCCATTGCCCAGGCGCTGCCAGAACGCGGCGTACTCGGGCGACTCGCTCATCTGGTGGTCCACGAACATGCGGTGGTGCTGGCCGATGACCTCGCCTTCCTCATAGCCCATGGTGTCCAGGAAGTTCTGGTTGGCGGCCAGCACATGGCCTTGCAGATCGAACTCGATCACGGCCTGGGACTTGTGGATGGCTGCCAACTGCCCATCCAGTTCCGCCTGGCGGCGTGCGCCACCCAGGTCCAGGATCCGACTCCATGCTGAGCGCTTCATGGGAAATTCCTCTCTCCAAAGAATGCCTGCCGGTGTTGCGAGAGCTCGACGCGGGGATGTAAATGTTTCTTTATGTATTTATATGGACCGCCAAGTGTTTCGGGTATTGATTTTGTCAAACGGAGCCAGCTCGCAATAAGCCCAGGGTTTGCCCTTGGTTTACGCATTGCCTGCCTCTGGCGGGCCGGGTGCAGGCCGGTGGCATGATGCGGCCATGCCCGCCTGGATAGACACCCATTGCCACCTCGACGCCCCTGAGTTCGATGCCGACCGCGATGCCGTGCGCGCGCAGGCGGCCGAGGCAGGCGTTGCACATCTGGTGATTCCGGCCGTGGCGCGCGAGCACTGGGACACGGTGGCGGCGCTGGCGCGGCGCCATGGCGACAGCTATGCGCTGGGCATCCATCCGCTGTACACGCCCAATGCCCGCGAGCAGGACATTGCCGCATTGCGCGAGACGCTGGCGCGGCTGCGCGGCGATGCGCAACTGGTGGCCGTGGGCGAGATCGGCCTGGACTTCTTCGTGCCCGGGCTGGATGCGGACCGGCAGATCTGGTTCTACGAGCAGCAGATCGCGCTGGCGCGCGAGTTCGACCTGCCCGTCATCCTGCATGTGCGCAAATCCAGCGACCGGCTGCTCAAGACCCTGCGCGCGCGGCCTGTGGCGGGCGGCATTGCCCATGCCTTCAACGGCAGCGTGCAGCAGGCCCAGGCCTTCATCGACCTGGGCTTCAAGCTGGGCTTTGGCGGGGCCGTGACCTATGACCGGGCGCTCAGGCTGCGCGAGCTGGCAGCCGCCCTGCCGCTGGATGCGCTGGTACTGGAAACCGATGCCCCCGACATTCCGCCGCACTGGCTCTACACCACGGCCGGGCAGCGTGCCCGGGGCCAGGCCCAGGGCCGCAACACGCCGGCCGAGCTGGCACGCATTGCGGACGTGATTGCGCAGTTGCGCGGCATCACGCCCCAGGCCCTGGCCGAGGCCACGGGCCGCAACGCGCGTGCCGCGCTGCGAGGCCTGCCCGCCATGGCCTGAACCAGGCTTGAGCGGAACCTGAACCTGAGCGGTCTTGCCGCCCGCTGCCAGCAGCCCGGCGACCGCTGGGCGACAATGCCGGCCATGTCCTTGACCGTTCCCGACCTGCCGCCCCCCGGCGCCCCGCGCTGGCAGGGCCTGGCGCCGGTGGCCGATGCGCGGACCCGGGCCCTGGTGCTGGGCAGCTTTCCGGGCCTGCGATCGCTGCAATTGCAGCAGTACTATGCCCATCCGCAAAACCAGTTCTGGCCCTTGCTCCAGGCCCTGTGGCCCGGGCATCCGCAGCCCGGCCGCGACGACTATGCGGGCCGCTGCGAATGGCTGCTGGCCCGCGGCCTGGGCCTGTGGGACGTGTATGCCAGCTGCGAGCGCGAAGGCAGCCTGGACAGCGCCATCCGCGCGGCCGAGGTGAATGATTTCGTGGCGCTGCGCACGCATTGCCCGCAGCTGGCGCTGGCCCTGCACAACGGTGGCGAGAGCTACAAGCATGCCGGCCGCACGCAGGCCCTGGGCCTGGCCGCCGTGAAGCTGCCATCGACCAGCCCGGCCAACGCGAGCTGGAGTTTCGCGCGCAAGGTCCAGGCCTGGCGCGAGGCGCTGGCTGCCCATCAATTGCTCTGATTTTTTTGACTGTTCCCGACGTGATACGCAAGACCCGCGGCGCCGCCAAGGCAGCCCCATCCTCTTCCTCCAGCGCCACCACCGCCGCAGACGCCGAGCTGCCCGAAGTCAGCGTCTCCGACGATGGCGATGTGCGCCACCTGCACCTGGGCACGCCCTGGATCCAGGGCTCCATGCGCATACGCGAGCCGTTCGAGATCGAGCTCGAATACGTGCAGCGCATGATGGGCTGGCTGCTGTTCATGGAGCCCGCCAGCGTGGCCGGCCGCCACGCCATGCAGCTGGGCCTGGGCGCGGCCGCCATCACCAAGTTCTGCCACAAGAAGCTGCGCATGCGCACCACGGCCATCGAGCTGAACCCGCAGGTGCTGGCCGTGTGCCGCAGCTGGTTCAAGCTGCCGCCCGACAGCGACACGCTGCGCGTGGTGCTGGCCGATGCGGCCCAGGAAATCCGCAAGAGCCAGTGGCTGGGCACGGTCGATGCGCTGGCCGTTGATCTCTATGACCACGATGCGGCCGCGCCCGTGCTGGACAGCGCCGAGTTCTATGCCGATTGCCGCAATCTGCTGACCGAGGACGGCATCATGACGGTCAACCTGTTCGGCCGCACCTCCAGCTACGAGCGCAGCCTGGCGCGCATGGCCGAAGCCTTTGGCGAAGAGGCCATGTGGGCCTTCCGCCCCACGCGCGAGGGCAACACCGTGGTGCTGGCCCAGCGCACGCCGCGCGCTCTCGACCCCGCCGCGCTGCAGGCTGCCAGCGCCCAGGTGCAGGCCCGCTGGGACCTGCCCACGACGCGCTGGCCCAAGATCTTCGTGCGGCCCTGGTAGAGCGGCCCTGGTAGAGCGGGGCTGGCCGGCAGGCTTACCATAGGGCGCAGTTCAGCTTCCGGCCCAACGCCATGTCCGATCCGACCTCCACCACGCAGCCCAAGACCGCCGTTGTTCCAAGCAATCCTTCGGGGCCCCTGGACTGGCGCAGGCTGGTGCAGTGGCTGCTGGCCGATGGCGTGATCACGGCCGAAGAGGCCCAGCGCACCGTGGCGCGCTGCTCGCAGGCCGAGAGCACCCAGCACCCGCTGGTCCGGCTGGCCAATGTGGGCATGGCCCGCGCCGGCGACGGGCGCGCGCTGGACATCGAGGAGCTGACCCAGTACCTGGCAACCCGCAGCGGCCTGGCCTACCTGCGCATCGACCCGCTGCGCGTGGATGCGGGCCGCGTCGGCGAAATCATGAGCGCCAGCTATGCCGAGCGCCACAAGGTGCTGCCCGTGCAGGTATCGCCGCAGGAAGTGGTGGTGGCCACGGCCGAGCCCTTCATCGACGACTGGGTGGCCGAGGTCGAGCGCCAGGCGCGCCGCAAGGTGCGCCGCGTGCTGGCCAGTCCGCTGGACCTCAAGCGCTACACGGGCGAATTCTTTGCGCTGGCCAAATCGGTGCGCGCAGCCGAGAAGGCGGGCGGCGCCGCCAGCGCGGCCAGCTTCGAGCAGCTGGTGGAGCTGGGCAACAGCAGCAAGCAGCTCGACGCCAACGACCAGGGCGTGGTGCGCGTGGTGGACTGGCTGTGGCAATACTCCTTCGACCAGCGCGCCAGCGACATCCACATGGAGCCCCGGCGCGAGCAGGGCGTGATCCGTTTTCGCATCGACGGCGTGCTCCACCCGGTCTACCAGGTGCCCATGGGCGTGCTCAATGCCATGGTCTCGCGCGTGAAGCTGCTGGGGCGCATGGACGTGGTGGAAAAGCGCCGCCCGCAGGATGGCCGCATCAAGACCCGCAACCCGCGCGGTGACGAGGTGGAAATGCGCCTGTCCACGCTGCCCACGGCCTTTGGCGAGAAGCTGGTGATGCGGATCTTCGATCCCGACAACACGGTCAAGGACCTGGATGCACTGGGCTTCACCAGCCATGACGCCCAGCGCTGGAACGAGCTGGTGCGCCGCCCGCACGGCATCATCCTCGTGACCGGGCCCACGGGCTCGGGCAAGACCACCACGCTGTACTCCACGCTCAAGCGCGTGGCCACGGAGGCGGTCAATGTCAGCACCGTGGAAGACCCGATCGAAATGATCGAGCCCAGCTTCAACCAGACCCAGGTGCAGCCGCAGCTGGACTTCGGCTTCACCGAGGGACTGCGCTCGCTGATGCGCCAGGACCCGGACATCATCATGGTGGGCGAAATCCGCGACCTGGCCACCGCCGAAATGGCCGTGCAGGCCGCGCTGACCGGCCACCTGGTGTTCTCCACGCTGCACACCAACGATGCGCCCAGCGCCGTGAGCCGGCTGATGGAGCTGGGCGTGCCGCCCTACCTGATCAATGCCACGCTGCTCGGTGTGCTGGCCCAGCGCCTGGTGCGCACGCTGTGCCCGCAGTGCAAGCAGCGTGACGAGGAGACCTCGGCCGCCACGCTGGCCGAGGCCGTGCGGCCCTGGAAACTGTCAGGCAGCTACCAGCCCTACAAGCCCGTGGGCTGCGTGGAGTGCCGCATGACGGGCTTTCGCGGGCGCATGGGCCTGTACGAGCTGCTGACCGTGAGCGAGGCGCTCAAGCAGCAGGTCCACACCTCGCCTTCCATGGATGCGCTGCGCCGCCAGGCCGTGCAGGACGGCATGCGCCCGCTGCGCCTGGCAGGTGCCCTGCGCGTGGCCGAAGGCGTGACCACGCTGGACGAGGTCATGGCCAGCACGCCCTTGCTGGGATGACGGGCAGGCGAATGGTGGGCTGGAGCGTGAGTGCCTGCTCTGGCGCAGGCCTTTGACATGGATGGATCGGGTGCCCCCTGCTGGCACCCTTTTTCATTCATGCGGGTAGGACATGAGGGTATGCCCTTTGTAGGTGGAATCCACATCCAGACACAGTTTTTCTGAACGCAAAATCGCCGGGTCGTGATTCCGTAAGGAGACATTCTCGTGAAAATCAAGAGTCAGAAAGACTTTTTTTCGGGCGTGATGTTTTTGGTTATCGGCCTCGCTTTTGCGATCGGCGCTACCAACTACACCGTCGGCTCCGGTGCCCGCATGGGCCCGGGCTACTTCCCGCTGATCCTGGGTGTGCTGATGTCCATTCTGGGCACGGCCATCTGCTTCACTGGCCTGACCAAGGGTCCTTCGGACGGTGACAAGATCGGCAAGTGGGCGTGGAAGCAAGTGTTCTTCGTCCTGGCTGCGAACTTCGCGTTCGGCGTACTGCTGGTCGGTGTTCCCAATCTGGGCATTCCCCAGTTCGGTCTGATCGTCGCCATCTACGCGCTGGTGTTCATCGCCAGCCTGGGTGGTCATGCCTTCAAGTTCAAGGAAGTGGCAATTCTGTCCACCGTCCTTGCTGTGGGCAGCTATGTGGCCTTCGTTTGGGCACTGAATCTTCAGTTCCCCGTCTGGCCCAGCTTCATCACCGGCTAAGCAGGAGCATCGTCCGTGGAACTTTTTCAGAACCTGGCGACCGGCTTCGGCGTCGCCTTCACTTTCCAGAACCTGATCTACTGCTTCGTCGGCTGTCTGCTCGGTACGCTCATCGGCGTGCTTCCAGGCATCGGCCCCGTGGCAACGATCGCCATGCTGCTGCCAGCAACCTACGCCCTGCCTCCGGTGGCGGCGCTGATCATGCTGGCCGGTATCTACTACGGTGCGCAGTACGGTGGCTCGACCACCGCCATTTTGGTGAACCTGCCTGGTGAATCCTCGTCCGTGGTGACCGTGATCGACGGCTACCAGATGGCAAGAAAGGGGCGAGCGGGACCCGCTCTCGCTGCCGCAGGCATAGGCTCGTTCTTCGCAGGTTGCGTGGGCACCGTGATCCTGGCCGCCTTCGCGCCTCCGCTGACGGAAGTCGCCTTCAAGTTCGGCCCTGCCGAGTACTTCTCGCTGATGACCCTGGGCCTGATCGGCGCCGTGGTGCTGGCTTCGGGCTCGCTGCTCAAGGCCATTGCCATGATCGTGCTGGGCCTGCTGCTGGGCATGGTCGGCACCGACGTGAACTCCGGCGTTGCCCGCTACAGCTTCGACATTCCCGAGCTGACCGACGGTATCGACTTCGTCGTGATCGCCATGGGTGTGTTCGGCTACGGCGAAATCATTGCCAACCTGTCCAAGCCTGAAGACGAGCGCGAAGTGTTCGCCGCCAAGGTGACGGGCCTGATGCCCACGAAGGAAGACTTCAAGCACATGATTCCGGCCATGCTGCGCGGCACGGCCCTGGGTTCTGCCCTGGGTATCCTGCCCGGTGGCGGTGCCATGCTGTCGGCCTTTGCTGCCTACACGATCGAGAAGAAGACCAAGCTCAAGCCGGGCGAAGTCCCCTTCGGTCAAGGCAACATCCGCGGCGTGTGCGCTCCCGAGTCGGCCAACAACGCCGGTTCGCAGACCTCCTTCATCCCGCTGCTGACGCTGGGCATTCCGCCCAACGCCGTGATGGCGCTGATGGTGGGCGCGATGACCATCCACAACATCCAGCCGGGCCCGCAGGTGATGACCAGCAACCCCGAGCTGTTCTGGGGCCTGATCGCCTCGATGTGGATCGGCAACCTGATGCTGATCGTGCTGAACCTGCCGCTGATCGGCATCTGGATCAAGCTGCTGACCGTGCCTTACCGCTGGCTGTTCCCGTCCATCGTGCTGTTCTGCGCGATTGGCGTGTACGGTACCAACAACAACACCTGGGACGTGTGGATGGTGGGTATCTTCGGCTTCGTGGGCTATGTGTTCCACAAGCTGGGCACCGAACCGGCTCCCTTGCTGCTGGGCTTCATCCTGGGCCCGATGATGGAAGAGAACCTGCGCCGGGCGCTGCTACTGTCGCGTGGCGACTGGAGCGTGTTCGTGACCCGTCCGATCTCGGCCGGCCTGCTGCTCGCCGCCGTGGTGCTGCTGGTGGTGGTGCTGATGCCTGCAGTGAAGAACAAGCGCGAAGAAGCATTCGTAGAGGATTGATCGCCTCAGCGTTGCAACCATGTTGCTTGACGGCCCTTCGGGGCCGTTTTTTTTGGTCGACAAGCGATCCCGGTGGAAAGCTGTTGATCCCGGATGCCTGGGAGCCGACGCGCCCGTGACTGCACAATAGCGCGCAGTCTTTCGAGGTCACGATGTCCCCACTACTGTCATCCCAGCACCCGCAGCGCGTGCTGCTGCACAACGAGATCCACGCCCGCCCCGCCGAGGAGATGCAGGCGCCGCTGGCCATCACCCACGTGGTGATGCTCACCGATGCGGCCCAGCGCGAGGCCAGCCGCGCCCATGTGGCCACCCTGCTGCGCAACCACCACCTGCCGCCGCCCGATGCGGCGACCACCCATGTGCTGATCGACCTGGGCGCCTTTCACCTGCGCTGGGAACTGCACACGGAGTTCGTCTGCTGGACCTTCAGCAAGCCCATGTCGCAGGCCGGCATGGACGATGTGCGCGAGCCCGAGGCCGCCATCGACTACGTGCCGCGCGACTGGCTGGCTGCCTTGCCCGGCCAGTGCCTGAGCGGCCTGCACCTGTGGGCCTTGCAGGAGCAGGCAATCAATGAGCCGCATCTGGTGCGCCACCTGCTGCAGGAAGACACGCTGGTGGGTGCGCGCGTGGCCGGCGATGCAGGCAAGGTCTACACCGACTTCGCCATCCATGCCGATGGCTTCTCGCGCATGCTGCTGCTGGCCGGCGAGTCATTGTCGCCACGCCGCCTGGGGCGGCTGGTGCAGCGGCTGCTGGAGATCGAGACCTACCGCATGGCGGCCCTGCTGGGCCTGCCGGCAGCCCGCCAGGCCGCTGCCGTACTGGCCACGGCCGAGCGGGATCTGGCGGCCCTGGCCCATTCCATCCGTCTTGCCGACCGCGATGCCGAGCCGGCACTGCTGGACCGGCTGACACGCCTGGCCGGGCAGGTGGAGAGCGAATACGCCACCACGCATTCGCGCTTTTCCGCCAGCGCGGCCTATTTCGAGCTGGTGGACAAACGCATTCAGGATATCCAGGAATCGCGCATCGACGGCATACAGACCATCCGCGAGTTCATGGACCGGCGCCTGACGCCGGCGCGCAGTACCTGCGAATGGGCAGCGCGGCGGCAGAACGCGCTGTCCGAGCGCGTCTCGCGCGTCAGCAGCCTGCTGCGCACGCGGGTGGAGATCGAGCAGCAGCAAAGCAGCCAGCAGTTGCTGGGCGCCATGAACCAGCGCCAGGACATGCAGTTGAAGTTGCAGTCCACGGTGGAAGGCCTGTCCGTGGCCGCCATCACCTACTACTTCACGGGCCTGATCAGCTACCTGGCCAAGGGCGCCAAGACGCTGGGCTGGCCCTGGTCGCCGGAGAGCACGGCCGCCGTCGCCATTCCCGTGGTGGCACTGGGCGTATGGTGGTCGCTGCGCAGGCTGCACCACAGATTGTTCCGTGGCCAGCACGGGTCCGGCACGCACTGAAGGGAGCTCCTGCAGACCCGTCCATGCGCCTGTGTTCTCCTGCAGCAGCGTTTTCGCGTTTTCACACGTTTGGCGTGAAAGCATCGAAGCCTCGCGCACAATGTGCGCTGCCGTTCTGCAAGGATCGAGCAAGGCTTTTTTTGTTCAGGAGTGAGACATGGATCTGGGAATCGCGGGCAAGTGGGCCCTGGTATGTGGCGCCAGCAAGGGCCTGGGCTTTGGCTGTGCCAAGGCGCTGGCGCAAGAGGGCGTGAACCTGGTGATCAATGCGCGCAATCCCGAGGCACTGCAGGAGGCTGCGGCCAGCCTCGCCGCCCTGGCGCCGCAGGTGAAGGTGCTGGCCGTGGCGGCCGACATCACCACCGAGGAAGGCCGCGCCGCCGTGCTGTCGGCAGCCGGCGGCCCGGGCGTGGATTTCGACATCGTCGTCACCAATGCCGGCGGCCCGCCTCCCGGTGATTTCCGCGACTGGGACCGCGCGGCCTGGCTCAAGGCCGTGGACGCCAACATGCTCACGCCCATCGAGCTGATCAAGGCCACGGTGGACGGCATGGCGGCGCGCGGATTCGGCCGCATCGTCAACATCACCTCCAGCGCCGTGAAGGCGCCCATCGACATCCTGGGCCTGTCCAATGGCGCGCGCAGCGGCCTCACGGGCTTTGTGGCGGGCCTGGCGCGCAGCGGCATTGCGGCCAAGGGCGTGACCATCAACAACCTGCTGCCCGGCAAGTTCGACACCGATCGCCTGCGCACCACCTTCACGGCCGCCGCCAACAAGAGCGGCAAGAGCCTGGACGATGTGCGTCTGGTGCAGCAATCCCAGGTGCCGGCCCGCCGCTTCGGCACGCCCGATGAATTCGGCGCCATCTGCGCCTTCCTGTGCAGCGCGCACGCAGGCTACATGACGGGTCAGAACATCCTGCCCGACGGCGGCCTGTACGCAGGAACCTTCTGATGCGCCGGTGCACTGCCTCCATGAACGGGTCCAGGGCCGGCAAGGCCCGGGAAATGGTCCCTTGCATGGCTGCGCAGTGCCGAGCGGTCCATGGGCAGGGTCAGCCTTGACAGTCCCGTTCCTGCATCGTGGCCAGCGGCCCTGCCGCAGCCTGCCCATTCCAAACGCCATGCAGGGAGCCCGGAGATGACGGGCCAGCCCCATCAGACGGACTGGGCGGCGGCCGACCCCGTCCGCACGCCCGGCCCGGCAGCGGCCGCAAGCCCTGCGCGCATGCGCCATACCCTGGCGCTGATGCTGGTGCTGCTGACGGTGGCCCTGGCGGCCGCCATGGTCTGGCTGCTCAGCGGCATGCGGACCACGGCGCAGGAAGAGGCTTCGCTGCGCCTGGTGCGCTTTGTGCTGGGCACCGAGGCGGCCATCAGCCGCAGCCTGGAATCCCTGGATGCCCTGGCGCTGGGCGTGGATGAACTGCTGGGTTCGCGCAACCCCGCATCGGCATCGCAGCCGCAACTGCAGGAAATGCTGCACACCATGGTGCGGCAGAACACGCTGGCGCAGCGCGCCTCGGTGCACGATATCCAGGGCCGGGAACTGGCCGCTTCGGGCGATGGCCCGGTCATCGACCTGCCTGCGCAGGCCTGGGAGCGCCTGGCGGGCCAAAGCCGCTCCCAATTGCTGGCAAGTCCACCCTCCGTCGCGCCGCAGGTGCCGGGTGGCGAGCGCATGCTGTACCTTGTGCGGCCCCTGAGCCGGGCGGAGCAGGGCGGCTATGTGCTGATGCAGGTGCCGGCTGCGGCGCTGGGCGCCGTGCTGGCCCAGGGCGGTGTGCTGGACGGCCTGGAGGTCACGCTGGAGCAGGGCAGCGGCGAGCTGCTGCTGTCCATGCCCCAGTATGGCGATGTCGCCGCTGTGCGGCTGCTGCCGACGACGTCGCAGCTGCCGTCCAGCGGCGTCATGCACATGGCCGCACGCCTGAGCCGCGTGCCCGCCCTGGTGGCTGCGCATCCGCTGCCCAAGGGACATCTGTGGGTCACGGCCAGCCTGCCCATGTCCTCCGTGCTGGCCGGCTGGCGCGTGGCTGCCTGGCTGATGGTGCTGGCCGTGATGATCTTCGGCGTGCTGCTGGCCGTGCTGGGCTGGACCGTGCACCGCTACATGGACCGCCTGCATGCCGCACGGCGCCAGGCCCAGCGGTCCGAGCAGTGGCTGGACCAGGCGCTGGACAGCATGGTCAGCGGCTTTCTGCTGCTGGATTCGCAGCAGCGCGTGCTGCGCTGGAACCGCTGCTACGAGGAAATGTTCCCCTGGCACGCGGACCAGCTGGAGCCTGGGCGGCCCCTGCAATCGCTGCTCGATTCCTGCCCCAGCGCCGTGGGTCTGGCGGCGGCGCCGGCGCAGGCCGACGAGGCCAAGGACCTGCACCGCCAACTGGTGCTGCGCCCTGGCGTGCCCTTTGAGCAGCAACTGCCCAGCGGCCGCTTTGTCCAGATGACGGCACGGCTGGCCGCCGAGGACGGCGTGGTCATCACCTACAACGATGTCACCGATATCCGGCTGGCCACGGCCGAGATCGAGAGCCTGGCCTTCTACGATCCGCTGACCAGCCTGCCCAATCGCCGCCTGCTGCTGGACCGCCTGGCCCAGGCCACGGTGCTGGCCGCACGCGAAGGCTGGACCGGGGCGCTGCTGTTCCTGGACCTGGACCAGTTCAAGATGCTCAACGACACGCTGGGCCACGAAGTGGGCGACCAGCTGCTGCAGCAGGTGGCGCACCGCCTGCGCAGCGCCGTTCGATCTTCGGACACGGTGGCGCGCCTTGGGGGGGATGAGTTCGTGGTCATGCTCTGCGAGCTGTCGCACGAGCCCGCCGAGGCGGCCACGCTGGCCCAGCGCATTGGCGAGAAGATCCTGGCGCGGCTCAACCAGTCCTATGTGCTGGGCGCCCATCTGCACCGCAGCGCCTGCAGCATTGGCGCCACGCTGTTCGGCCGCCAGCCGCAGTCGGCGGCCGAGCTGCTCAAGCAGGCCGACATCGCCATGTACCAGATCAAGGCGCGCAACGGCAGCGGTCTGTGCTTCTTCGATCCGCAGATGCAGGTGGAAATCCACCAGCGCGTGCGCATGGAAGGCGACCTGCGCCAGGCCCTGGCGCAGTCCCAGTTCGAGCTGCACTACCAGCCCCAGTTCACGCTGGCCGGCGAGGTCATAGGCGCCGAAGCCCTGCTGCGCTGGCGCCACCCCGAACGCGGCCTGGTGCCGCCCGGCATGTTCATTGCCGTGGCCGAGGAAAGCGAGATCATCGTGCCGCTGGGCATGTGGGTGATCCGCACGGCCTGCGAGCAACTGGCGATCTGGCAAAAGGATGCGCGGCTGCGCCATCTGCAGGTGGCCGTGAATGTCAGTGCCCGCCAGTTCCGGCACCAGGACTTCGCCTCCCAGGTCATCGAGCAGGTGCGCAATGCCGGCATTGCGCCCCATCTGCTCAAGCTGGAGCTGACCGAGTCGCTTGTGATCGAGAACGTGCAGGAGTCCATCGACAAGATGAAGCAGTTGCGCAGCCATGGCGTGTGCTTTTCCATGGACGACTTCGGCACCGGTCACTCCTCGCTGACCTATCTCACCCAGCTGCCGCTGAACCAGCTCAAGATCGACCAGTCCTTCGTGCGCCACCTGGGCTTGCGCCATACCGATGACGTGATCGTGCAGACCATCATCGGCATGGCGCGCAACCTGAACCTGGATGTGATCGCCGAAGGCGTGGAGACCCTGGAGCAGCGCGCCCTGCTCGCACACTACGGCTGCGAGTATTTCCAGGGCTACCTGTTCAGCCCGCCCGTGCCCATACGCGCGTTCGAGCAGCTGCTGGCCAAGGTGCCCGTGCGCACCGTGGCGCATGGCCTGCCAAAGGCTATGCCCGGCGCGAAGACACCATGATGCCGCCCACGATGAGCGCGAAGGCCAGCCCGTGGTACAGCTGCGGCGTCTGGCCCAGCAGCGGAATGGACAGCAGGGCGGTGAACAGGGGCATCAGATTGCCGAAGAAGCCCGCCACCGCAGGGCTGCTGCGCTGCACGCCCAGGCCCCAGAAGCGATAGGCCAGGATGGCCGGCCCGACGGCGATGAACAGCAGGGCGCCCAGCAGCGGCCACCCTGCCTGAAGGTGAAACCGTCCCGATGCCGCCTCCAGTCCCGTGAACAGGCCGGACCACATCAGGCCGAAGACCATCTGTGCCAGCAGAAAGCCCGACCAGTCCGCGCGCAGCTGTCCTGACACGCTGGTCCTGGACAGCAGCCACGTATAGAAGGCCCACAGGATCGTGGCCAGCACCATGAACAGGTCGCCCGGCACCAGCTGCAGCTGGCGCAGCACCTGCGGATCGCCGCGCGACAGCACCACGGCCACGCCCAGCACCGACAGCGCAGCCCCCAGCAACTGGCGGCGGCTCACGGCAATGCCCCAGCAGATGCGGCCCACGGCCAGCATCCACACCGGCATGCTGGAGCCGACCAGGGTGGCATTCAACGGCGTCGATGTTTTCAGCGCCAGGTACAGCAGGGCGTTGTAGCAGCCGATGCCCAGCAATCCCAGCAGCGCGAACTGGCGCCACTGCGGCCAGACGGCGCTGTCCCGGCGCAGCACCCATCCGGCCAGCGGCAGCAGCAGCATGAAGGCAATGGCCCAGCGCAGGAAATTCAGCGCGAAGGGCGAGATCAGGTCATGGACCATGCGGCCCACGATGGCATTGCCGGCCCACAGCAGCGGCGGCAGCGTCAGGATGGCGGCGGTGGAAGGCTTCAGCGGCTGGCTCATCGGGATCATCCGGCTTTCGGGCTCGCCACTATAGGCGTTGCGCGCTCTTTGCGCCGGCCATGCGTTGCCGTCTTCCGCGAGGCGGGCCGAAACATGGCACGATGCCGCTCTTGTCGCTTTTTGCAGGAGTGCTCCCATGGGTATTGCAGTGCAGATCCGCCACAACGGCGGCCCCGAAGTCCTGGAGCTGGTGCAGGTCGCCGTGGGCGAGCCCGGGCCAGGCGAGGTACGCATACGCCACCATGCGGTGGGCCTGAACTTCATCGATGTGTACCAGCGCTCCGGCCTGTACTCGCTGCCCATGCCCTTGAACCTGGGCATGGAAGGCGCAGGCGTGGTCGAGGCCGTGGGGGCCGGCGTGCAGCACCTGGGCGTGGGCGATCGCGTGGCCTATGCGAGCAATCCGCCGGGCAGCTACAGCGAGGTGCGTGTCATGCCCGCCATGTGCGTGTGCCGCCTGCCCGATGCCATTGCGTTCGAGACGGCTGCCGCCATGATGCTCAAGGGCCTGACCGCGCAGTACCTGCTCAAGAAATGCATTCCGGTCGAGGGCCTGGCACCGGGTGATGCCGTGCTGTTCCATGCGGCGGCCGGTGGTGTGGGCCTGATCGCCTGCCAATGGGCCAGGGCCCTGGGCCTGCAGCTCATCGCCACCGCAGGCTCGGACGAGAAGTGCGCGCTGGCCCTGGCCAACGGTGCAGCCCATGCCATCAACTACCGCAGCGAGAACTTCGCCGAGCGCGTGCAGGAGATCACGGGCGGCCAGGGTGTGAAGGTGGTCTACGACAGCGTGGGCAAGGACACCTGGGAAGGCTCGCTGGCCTGCCTGCGGCGCTTCGGCCTGTTGGTGAGCTTCGGTAACGCCTCGGGCCCCGTGGCGCCTTTCGCTCCTGCCGTGCTGGCGGCCAAGTCGCTGTATGTGACGCGCCAGACCCTGTTCTCCCACATCACCAGCCGCGAGGCCACACAGGCGATGGCCGACGATCTGTTCGCCGTGGTGGAAAGCGGTGCCGTGAAGATCCATATCGACCAGCGCTATCCGCTGGCCGAGGTGCGCCAGGCACATTTGGACCTGGAGGCGCGCAAGACCACGGGCTCCACCATCCTGCTGCCATGAGTGTGCAAAAGCGCCTGACTGATCCGGCCGACCCGGCCGTGCAGGCCTGGTTGTGCCGCCTGCGCGCCGACACGCGCCAGCCCGCGCTGCAGCCGCGCCGGCCATTGCTGGTGGCGGGGCAGGAAACTGGTTCGCTGGAAGACGGCCTGGCCGCGCTGCTGCCGGACGATGTGATGCAAGCCCACGGCGTGGCACTGCGCCTGCAGGCCGGCCAATGGCATCTGCAAGGCCAGGGCGATGCCACGGTCCTGCTCAACGCCCTGGCCCGGGTGCTGCGTGCCACGGGCCACAGCGGACCCTGGCGCGATGAGCAACTGGCCGTGTGCAACGTCCGGGGCCAGCGCATTGCCACCGTGGAGCGCGGCGCCGTGCGCCCGCTGGGCATTGCCACCCAGGCCGTGCATCTGGTGGGCGAGACGGCCGATGGCCGCATCTGGGTGCAGCAGCGCGCCGACAACAAGCCCACCAACCCCGGCATGTGGGACACGCTGATGGGCGGCATGGTGGCCGCGTGCGATACCGTGGCCGAGGCCGTGGAGCGTGAAACCTGGGAAGAGGCCGGCCTGCGCGTGGCCGAGCTGCAGGGCCTGCGCCATGGCGGCCATGTACTGTTCGAGCGCCCCAGCGACGAGGCCGAGGGCCGGGGCTTCATGCGCGAGCGCATCGACTGGTTCAGCGCCACCGTGCCGCCGGCGCTGGAGCCCGGCAACCAGGATGGCGAGGTCCAGGCCTTTGCGCTGATCGAGCGCGACCAGCTCGTCGAATGGCTGCTGCAGGGCCGCTTCACGCCCGAGGCCGCCCAGGTGCTGGCGGCCTGGCTGGGCTGGTGAAACGCTTCAGCGCGCCGTCTTGTTCAGTGCCGATTCCTTGAGCCGGCTGGGTGCCAGGGCGCCGGCCGATTCGAGAATGGGGTAGGCCACCGAGCACAGCAGCGAGTTGATGCGCTTGAGATCGCTGATCAGGTCGATGTGCAGCGAGCTGGTCTCTATGCTGGAGACGGTGTTGTCGGACAGGCGCGCCAGGTGGGTGGCCGAGTAGGCCAGCTCCAGGTCGCGGAAACGCGCTTTTTCCTCCAGCAGCTTCTGCGCCTCGCGCACATTGCCGTTGAGGAACACGCTCATCGCCAGACGCAGGTTGTCCAGCAGGTGGTGCAGCAGCTCGCGGATCTCCTGCGTGCCGGCCTCGGAAAACTGGCGGCCCTTCTTGATCTTCTTGTCCTCGATGTCCAGCAGAACGCGCTCGATGATGTCGCCGATCTGCTCCATGTTGATGGTGAAGCTGATGATTTCCGTCCAGCGCTGGCCCTCGCGCTCGTCCAGTTCGGCGCGCGAGATCTTGGTCATGTAGTACTTGATGGCCGAGTAAAGATCGTCCACCGTGCCTTCAAGCTCGCGCAGCTCCTGGGACAGCTTGAGGTCGTCGGTCTCCAGCACGCGCTGCATGCCGATCAGCATGGACTCGACCATGTCGGCCTGATGCAGGGCCTCGCGCGCGGCGCAGGAAATGGCCAGCGACGGCGTGCTCAGCGCCGACGGATCCAGGTGGCGCGGGCGCAGCAGACTGGTGGAGCTGGCCTCGGGCTTGGGCAGCAGGGCCGTCACCCAGCGCGCCACGGTCTGCGTCAGGCCAATGAAGCACAGGCTGTTGAAGATGTTGAAGGCCAGGTGGAACAGCACGATGTTCTGGCCCTTGCCGTCGATCATCGGCATCACGTAGGTGGCCCACAGCCCCAGGAAGGGCGCGACGATGGCCACCCCCATGATCTTGAACAGCATGTTGCCGATGGTGACCTGGCGCACTTCGGTGCTGGACTTGGCCGTGGTCAGCACGGCCACCAGGCCGCTGCCGATATTGGCGCCCAGCGTCAGGCCCAGCGCCACTTCCATGGGAATCGCGCCCGAGCTGGCCATGGCCGCGATCAGCAGCACGATGGCCAGGCTGGAATAGGCCATCACGGCCAGCAGCGCACCCAGCAGCAACTCCATGAAGATATCGCTGGTGACCGAGCCCAGCAGGGTGCGCACGGCGGGGGCTTCCAGCAGTGGCTCGGTGGCCTCGACCACCAGGCGCAGCGCCAGCAGCATCACGCCCAGGCCGATCAGCACGCGGCCTATGCGCCCGGCCGTGGTGTCCTGGCGCGTGATGAACAGCACCACGCCCACGAAGATGAACAGCGGCGACAGCCAGGACAGGTCGGTGGAGAACAGCACGGCCATCAGCGCCGTGCCCACGTCGGCGCCGCGCATCACGGCCAGCGCGGCCGGCAGCGAGATCAGGCCCTGGCCCACGAAGGCCGAGGTCATCAGCGAGGTGGCCGTGCTCGACTGCACCAGCGCAGTCACACCCAAGCCCGACAGCGCAGCCGAGAAACGGTTGCTCATGCTGTGGGCGAGCAGGTCGCGCAGGTTGGCGCCGAACACCCGCAGCACGCCGGTGCGGACCATGTGCGTGCCCCAGACCAGCAGGGCGATGGCGGCCAGTAGATTGAGTAAGTGCTTCATGTGCTGTGAGCGGAGAAGCGGACCAATATAACCCCGGTCCCGGCTTGCGCGCAGGAGAGTCGGCCGCATGAGCGCACAGTTTGGTGCGAAATAAAGAAAATTGTAGAAATAAAACGAATCAAAAAGAATTTCGGTTGACCAAAAACGCACTCAGGAAAACCCGAGGAGAAAGCCCGTCGGTACGCAGTTGGCGGCAGCCCCCATGAAAAAGCCCCTCGCAGGAGGGGCTGGGCTGGCTGTCGTGGCGTGCGCCGCGGCGGGGATCAGGTTCTTTTGGCCCGCCGTGCGCGCAGCACCTCGTCCAGGATCAGCAGGCCCGCGCCCACGCTGATGGCGATGTCGGCGGCATTGAAGGCCGGAAAGTGCGAACGGCCCCAGTAGAAGTCCAGGAAGTCCACTACGTAGCCGTGCTGCAGGCGGTCCACCACGTTGCCGATGGCGCCGCCCAGGATGCTGGCCAGCGAGAAGCAAAACAGCTTCTGCCCCGGATGCTTGCGCAACTGCCAGACGATGAGCAGCGTGGCCGCCACGCCGATGCCCACGAACAGCCAGCGCTGCCAGCCGCCCGCTCCGGCCAGGAACGAGAAGGCCGCGCCCGTGTTGTGGGCCCGCACGATGTTGAAGAAGCCCGTGATCGGCGTCCAGTCGCCCAGCTGGTAGGCACCAAGGATCCACTGCTTGGTGAGCTGGTCGATGGCGATGATCGCCAGCGACCAGGCCAGCCAGGGCCAGATGCGGCTGTTGCGGGATTCGGGGACCGCAGCAAAGGTAGGGGTCATGGCAGCGCCTCAGGGGTTGATTACGCCTTGTGGCGCTCTTCGCCAGCACCGTGCAGGTTGCTGTCGCAACGGCCGCACAGGCTGGGGTGCTCGGGGTTGATGCCCACGTCGGCGCGGTAGTGCCAGCAGCGATCGCACTTGGCGTGGCTGCTGGGTGTGACGGCGGCCTGCAGCGCCTCGCCCGCCAGGGCCTCGGCCGCCGAGGTGATGAAGACGAACTTCAGGTCGTCGCCCAGGCTTTGCAGCAGGGCCAGGTCTTCGGGCTGGGCCGAGACACTGACTTCGGCCTGCAGCGAGGAGCCGACCCGGCCTTCGGTGCGCACGGCCTCGATGTCCTTGTTCACCACGTCGCGGATCTCGCGCAGGCGCGACCACTTGGCCAGAAGGGCCTCGTCACCGGCCGGCAGGTCGGTGTAGGTCTCCAGGAAGATGGACTCGCTGTCGCCGAAGACCTTCCAGGCCTCTTCGGCCGTGAAGGACAGGAAGGGCGCCATCCAGCGCAGCATGGCATGCGTGATCTGGTGCAGGGCGGTCTGGGCGCTGCGGCGGGCCAGGCTCTTGGGCGCGCTGGTGTACAGGCGGTCCTTGAGCACGTCCAGGTAGAAGCCGCCCAGGTCTTCCGAGCAGAACAGCTGCAGCTTGGCCACCACGGGGTGGAATTCATAGACCTTGTAGTGGGCCAGCAGCTCGGCCTGGAACTGGGCCGCGCGGGCCAGGGCCCAGCGGTCGATCTCCAGCAGCTCTTCGGTGGGAACCGAGTCCTGCGCAGCATCGAAGTCGCTGACGTTGGCCAGCAGGAAGCGCAGCGTGTTGCGGATGCGGCGGTAGGCATCCACCACGCGGGCCAGGATCTTGTCGTCGATGCCCAGGTCGCCCGAGTAGTCGGTCGAGGCCACCCACAGGCGGATGATCTCGGCGCCCATCTTGTTGCTCACGTCCTGCGGGGCGACGGTGTTGCCCAGCGACTTGGACATCTTCTTGCCCTGGCCGTCCACGGTGAATCCGTGCGTCAGCAGGCCGCGGTAGGGCGCGCGACCGAAGATGGCCGAGGCCAGCAGCAGCGACGAATGGAACCAGCCGCGGTGCTGGTCATGGCCTTCCAGGTAGAGGTCGGCCTCGGGGCCCTGGTCGTGGTGCATGTCGGCGTGCGTGCCGCGCATCACGTGCCAGAAGGTGGAGCCGGAGTCGAACCAGACTTCGAGGATGTCGGTGCTCTTGGTGTAGTGCACGGCCTCCTCGGCGCCCAGGATGTCCTCGGCCGTCACGCGGCTCCAGGCCTCGATGCCACCCTGCTCGACCATGGCGGCCGCCTGGTCGATGATCTCCATGGTGCGCGGGTGCAGCTCGCCGCTGTCCTTGTGCAGGAAGAAGGGCAGGGGCACGCCCCAGCTGCGCTGGCGCGAGATGCACCAGTCGGGGCGGCCGGCGATCATGTCGCGCAGGCGGGTCTTGCCGTTCTCCGGGTAGAACTGGGTGTGCTCGATGGCTTCCAGCGCGATCTGGCGCAGCGTCTGCGCGGGCTTGTCGCCGGGCTTGGTGAACACGCCCTCGCCTTCGTCCATGCGGATGAACCACTGGGCTGCGGCGCGGTAGATCACGGGCGTCTTGTGGCGCCAGCAGTGCGGGTAGCTGTGGGTGATGGTCTTGGTGTCCATCAGGCGGCCGGCCAGCTTGAGCGCGTCGATGATGGCGGGCGTGGCCTTCCAGATGTGCTGGCCACCGAACAGCGGCAGCTCGGGTGCGTAGACGCCGTTGCCCTGCACGGGGCTCAGGATGTCTTCGCGCGTCATGCCGTTGTTCATGCAGCTGTTGAAGTCGTCCACGCCATAGGCGGGGGCCGAGTGCACGATGCCGGTGCCGTCATCGGCCGTGGCGTAGTCGGCCAGGAACACGGGCGAGACGCGGTCGAAGCCCTTGTCCATATCGGCCAGCGGGTGCTTGAACTGCAGGTGGTCCAGCTTCCTGCCCACGGCGGTGGCGACGACCTGGCCTTCGAGCTTCCAGCGTGCCAGGCACTTCTCGACCAGGGCCGAGGCCACGATCAGCAGGCCGCGCTCGGTGTCCACCAGGCTGTATTCCAGCTCGGGGTTGACGTTGAGCGCCTGGTTGGCGGGGATGGTCCAGGCCGTCGTCGTCCAGATGACGATGAAGGCTGGCTTGGCCAGCGAGGGCAGGCCGAAGGCGGCCGCCAGCCTGTCGGGCTCGGCCGTGGGGAACATCACGTCCAGCGTCTGGCTTTGCTTGTCGGCGTATTCGATCTCGAACTCGGCCAGCGAGGAGCCGCAGTCAAAGCACCAGTACACGGGCTTGAGGCCGCGGTAGACGAAGCCGCGCTCCATGACGCGCTTGAGGGCGCGCAGCTCGGCGGCCTCGTTGGCGTAGTTCATGGTCTTGTAGGGATGGTCCCAGTCGCCCAGCACGCCCAGGCGCTTGAAGTCCACCATCTGCTGGACGATCTGCTCGGTGGCGAAGGCGCGGCTCTTGGCCTGCATCTCGTCGCGGGGCAGGTTGCGGCCATGCAGCTTTTCGATGGCGTTCTCGATGGGCAGTCCGTGGCAGTCCCAGCCCGGCACGTACATGGCGTCGAAGCCCTCGAGCTGGCGGCTCTTGACGATCATGTCCTTGAGCGCCTTGTTCACCGCATGGCCGATGTGGATCTTGCCGTTGGCGTAGGGCGGGCCGTCATGCAGGATGAACTTGGGCGCGCCGTGGCGCGCGTCGCGCAGCTTCTTGTAGATCCCCTTGTCCTCCCATTCCTGGACCCAGCCCGGCTCGCGCTTGGGCAGGTCGCCGCGCATGGGGAAGGGCGTGTCGGGCATGTTCAGCGTGGCGCGATAGCCCGCATTGGCGTTGGGGGAGACTTTCGAATCAGACATGGAGAACCTTGAAAGCAGGCCAGAGCCCGGACCGTCTGGTCCAGGCACGGAAAAAGGGGAGGAAAGCCTGGCGCGCACCCGCGCCCGGGCAGGTGACGGAGAGCGTCAAATTCGGTCGCGCGTGGTCTGGCGACGGGTCTCGGTGTAGATGGGCGTGTGGATGGTGGCGAAGAACGCGCGCGCGTCATCGCAGTCCTTGGCGATGCCGGCGGTGAGGGCGTCGAGACTGTCGTACTTCAGCTCGTCGTGCAGTTTGTGCAGAAGTTCCACGCGGATGATTTTACCGTAGGCCTCTTCGCCTCCCGGCGCGCCGGGCCAATCGAGGCAATGCGTCTCCAGCAGGACGCGCCCGCCGTTGACATCCGTCGGGTCCAGGGAAGGGCGCACGCCGAGGTTGGCCACGCCGCGCAGCGGTCGTTCATTCAGGCCATGGACCAGCACGGCGAAGATGCCGCTGGCCGCAGGCTTCCAATGGTTGAAGCGCAGGTTCAGCGTGCGAAAGCCGTCGCCCGCGCCTTGGCGGCTCTCGGCCAGGCTGCGGCCCAGCTTGCGGCCGTGCACCACATGGCCGGAGATGGTGTAGGGATGGCCCAGCAGCCGCGCGGCGTCCTGCATGCGCCCCTCGGCCAGGGCTGCGCGCACATGGGTGCTGGACACGCGCAGGCCGTGCACCTCGTAGCTGTTCATGCGGGCCACGTCAAAGCCCTGGCGCTGGCCTGCCGCATCCAGCATGGCGTAGTCGCCCGCACGCTGGGCGCCGAAGCGGAAGTCGTCGCCAACCAGCACGTATTTCGCGCCAAGGCCCGCCACCAGCACTTCGTCGATGAAGGCCTGCGGCGACTGGCTGGCCAGCGTCTGGTTGAAGGGCAGCACTACAGTCTGGTCCACGCCGCAGCGCTCCAGCTCCGACAGCTTGTCGCGCAACGTGCCTATGCGCGCCGGCGCGATTTCAGGCCGTCCCAGGGTCTGGGCGAAGTAGTCGCGCGGATGGGGCTCGAAGGTCAGCACGCAGGTGGGCACGCCGCGCTGTGCAGCTTCGGCCGACAGCAGGGCCAGCATGGCCTGGTGGCCGCGGTGGACACCATCGAAATTGCCGATGGTCACGGCGCAGGCCGATTCCCGCCCTGGATGGTTGAAGCCTCGAAAAATCTTCATGGGACGCTTTGTTTTCAATAGCGGCTGGCACGCGCGCAGCCAGCGCAGGCTGTCAATCCGACATGGAAACAGAGTATATTGCCTCGATAAGGCCTGCCTTGCAGGCCCTGTGCACTGGCTGCATTCCCGTTCACTTTGGTGTCAGAGGAGGCGTGTCGTGAAGGTCTTGAAGCTGTCGGCCCAAGGGCTGCCCCAATCCTGGATCACGCTGGAGCAGGCGGCGCTGCATTACGCGGCGGACGATGTGCGCTGGGAGTCCGGCGGAGAGGTCGCCTGTTTCCGCGGTGGTCACAATGCCGTCACGGGCTGCCAGTCGGTCATCCACATCAACAGCATCATCGGCACGCGCGGGGCGCCTGCCATCAATCCGCACAGCCTGCAGCCCGGCCTGACCAACGGCAAGCTGTTCGCACGCGACCGCTGCATCTGCGCCTATTGCGGCCGGGTCTTTCATGAAAACGACCTCACGCGCGAGCACATCGTGCCCATCTCCGCAGGGGGAGGCCACCAGTGGATGAACCTGGTGACGGCCTGCCGCTCCTGCAATCACCGCAAGGGCGCCCGCACGCCCGAGCAGGCGCGCATGCCGCTGCTCTACACGCCCTATGTACCCAGCCTCTGGGAAGACTTCATCCTGCGCAACCGGCGGATCCTGGCCGATCAGATGGAGTTTCTGCTGCTGCACGTGCCCCGGAGTTCGCGCTGGGCACGGGACGGATTCGCCGAGGGCGGTGGTGCGCCCACGCACGAGGTGGCGTGGGCTTGATGAAGGCCCGTCAGGCAGCGGTCTTGGTGGCCGTCACGACAAAGCCCTGAACCGGCTCGCCACCTTCCTGGCGCAGCACCAGTTCTTCCGTCGACACACTGAAACCGGCTTGCTTGCACATCGCTTCGATATGGCTGCGCTTGTGGGCGTAGCGCTGGCTGGGTTGGAGGACCAGGTCGGGACCGTCTTCTGGGGCGGTTTCGCAGGAGAAGATGAACTCGCCACCCGTCTTGAGAATGCGTGCGGCATTAGGGATGACTGGTTGAGAGTCGCCAATGTAGACCAGTACATCCAGGCAGGTAATCACATCGTATTCCTGGTCTGGTGTATTGCTCAACGCGTCCAACAGGTTGACATGGTGAAAACGGTCATAGATGCCATGCTTGGCTGCCTGCTCGATCATCTTGAGAGAGCTGTCGACACCAATCAGGTAACCCTGCATGGTGCCAAGGCAAAGCCCGAGCAGGCCGGTGCCACAGCCCAAGTCGAGCACATTGACGTCTTTTTCCGGATGACGTGCGATCAATTGCTGCGCCACCAGTTTGGGTAGTTGGTAGCCCAATCCCTGGACCAGATGCTGGTCAAACCTATCTGCCATGTTGTCGAACAGGGTCCGGTGCATTTCCTCTGGCAGATGAGCAGGAGTCGTTCCCTTCGCCAATGCTGCGTAATACGCCAGCGTTTCATCTTCTGGGAATTTCTCTTCCAGGACACGGATGTCATCCAGGGCGTCAGCGGCTTGACCGTGCGTGACGGTGTGCTTTACCCGTTCCATTCTGTATTGCGGTTGCAGGGGATGCTCCTGCACCAAGGCATCCAACAGCTGCACGGCTTGTGCATGTTCTCCCAGGTTTCCCAGGTCGCGGGCCAGATGCAGGCGCAGTGTGGCATCGCCCGGATGCATTTCAAGGCCGCGGTGCAGATGCTTGACGGCCATCTGCAGATTCCCGGCGCGATGCGCAATATCGATTACGCCAGCAAGCACCTGGGAATTGTTGGGCTCAATGCGGGAAACTTTTTCTGCCAATTCAATCGCTGAATCGAACTGACCATGCCTTGCGCGAAAGAGCGCCGTCTCCAGCAAGCCCGGGCCCCACATGGGAGCCAGTTCAATGCATCGTGCGAAGGCTTGCTCGGCCTTGGCGTGGTTTCCTGCCTTTTCAGCCATCAGTCCGCCCAGCATGAAGACGCGAGCGTCACCAGGCACTTGGCGATGAGCCTTGTTCAGAGTCTGGGCGGCTTCTTGCAGGTCGCCTTTCGCGATCTGCTGGCGAGCCATTTCCAGGTGCTTGCGGTTGATATCGGCGGGGATGGAAGTAGCGCTCATGGACAGGTGTGTGTTTATGGCCAAGGAGAGGCGGGCGTTGATTGCGGCATGTGCCGGCAGGCCACGCCAGTGGCGAACTTTTCATTATCGTGGATTCTTCGCCCGGCCATGTTTCAAGCCGATGCCTGCAAGGTCTTGGCCTGCGGTGCGGGCAAGGGGCGTGGTGGCAGCGTGAGCGTGAAGCTGGTGCCGCCCTGGTCTGATGGCGCTGCCTGTATGTCGCCGCCGTGCAGGCGCGCAATGCGCCGCGCCACCCACAGGCCCAGGCCGAAGCCGCGGGCCTGGTCCGCGCGGTGGCCGCGCTCGAAGCGCTCGAAGATGCGTTGCGCCAGCTCGGGTGCAAGACCCGGGCCCTGGTCGCTGACAGTGAGTTCCAGCCGGCCGTGTTCGTCGGTGCGCGCGCGCACGGCGATTTCTCCGGCCTTGGCGTATTTCACCGCGTTGTCCACGAGGTTGGACAGGGCGATGCGGGTGAGCGTGGAGTCGCACTCCCATGTGGCGGGCGCATTGGTGCTGTCCAGGGTCAGGTGGTGGCGGCGTGACCAGTGAACGAGTTGCACGGCGTCGTCCACCAGCTCCATGACGGGAGCGCGGTGCAATTGCAGCCGGAATGCGGGAGCATCCAGGCGGTCGCTGATCAGGCAGTTGTCCACCAGGGCCGTCAGGCGTCTGCAGGCGCGCCGGATCTGTGCGGCGCGTTCCAGCTGGGAGTCGATGTCGGGCGAGGGAAAGGACAGCTGCTCGGTGGCCGCGCTGTCCACCACGGCCAGCGGCGTGCGAAATTCATGGTTGACCATGTTGAAGAACTGGCGCTGCTCCAGCCGCAGCGTGCGTTCGCTGTGCAGTGCCGCCTGCAGTGCGTTCTGGGCGCGCAGCAGCTCGGCCGTGCGCAGGCGTACACGCTCTTCCAGCGCATGCTCGGACTTGGCAAGGGACTCGAGCAGCTGTGCCTGGCGTGCCATGGAGTCCCGGAATTTCTGGATCAGACCGGCGCCCACGGCCACGGTGATCACGATGTTGACCAGCAAGGTGTTGAGCTGCCAGAACACGCTGGTCTCTATGGTGGGCAGGCTGGTCAGGCCGACATAGGCTGCCGTCACATACAGGCCCATCAGACCATACATGGTGCTGGGAACCACCATCAGCACATGGACCAGATTGGCACGCTCGCGCAGCAGATTGCTCCATGCCACCACGGCGAACAGTGCGCTGATGGCCCAAGGCGCGCCAACCCCTATCCAGGCCCAGTCCTGGTAGCGGCCCAGCGGTATGCTGGGCAGGCACAGCAGCGGGATGATTCCCAGGGCAAGCAAGGCCCGGTCCATGCGCCACCAGCGTGTGTCGCGTGTCAGCAGCTCGCGCATCTGCCAGGCCAGGGCGGCGGGCAGCATCAAGGTGCCCAGGCTGACGCACAGATGGCCCCAGTGCGCGAGGTGGTCGGGCAGCCAGATCTGCAGGTACCCCCGGTCGCTGGCGCCGTGGATCAGCACGGCGATGGCGGCCACGGCCATGGCGGCCAGATTGCGCAACCGCAAGGCCAGGGCTGCCCCGATGATCAGCAGGGCCAGCATGAGATTGATGCCCTGGTGGATGCCCGATGCCCATTCCACGGCCGAGAACTGCGTCATCAGACCGCTGCTGCGCCAGAGTGTGGCGTCCAGCTGCATGGGGCTTGAGGTCTGCACGCGCAGGATGAAGGGCTGGCCCGAGTACAGCGGAAACACCAGCTGCCGAACGTGCACGCGCGGTTCGTCGGTGGCCGTATCACCGCTGCTGCGCATGCGCCATGCGCCGTCCACGTGCTGGTAGAGCGCAACGCGGTCGAGATAACTGGGCAGGATTTCCAGCCACAGCGGATCGTGCTCGGGGTCTGCCTTGCCGGCGGCGATGTGAGGCGCCTGCACCTTGAGCCAATACACATCGCGCGTATAGCCCTTGTTCAGCGGTGTATCGAGCAGGGTGAAGGCCGTATCGGGCAGGGCTGCCACCTGATCGATGGTGAAGCTGCCCTGGGCATCGACGAGCGCCAGCATGGGCAGGTCCGTGCCCAACTGCAGGCGCTTTGCCGGCAGGGACTGCCAGGCCGGGCTGAGAATGAAGCAGACCACCAGCACCAGCGAAAACACCAGCCAGCCCGGCAGCGCCAGCCGGTTCAGGATACGCAGCAGGTTCAGGATACGCATGGCGAGGCGGGCTGTGTTGCAGCTGTGGCAAGGCCGCTGTCTTCGGGAATGCTGCTGGGCAGCGTCAGCGTGAAGCAGGTGCCGCCGCCCGCAGCTGGCGTGACCTGCACATCGCCGCCATGCATCTGGGCCACGCGCCGGGCCACCCACAGCCCCAGGCCGAAGCCTCGGGTCTGGTCCGAACGCTCTCCGCGCTCGTGCAGCTCGAAGATGCGCTGCGCCAACTCGGGCGCCAGGCCAGGGCCCTCGTCGCTGACGGTGAGTTCCAGCCTGCCCTGTGCGTCCAGGCGGGCGCATACGGCGATTTCTCCGGCCTGGGCGTATTTCACGGCGTTGTCCACGAGGTTGGACAGGGCGATCCGTACCAGGGTGGGATCGCACTCCCAGGAGGCGGGGACGCCCGCAGTCTCCAGCTTCAGATGGTGGCGGCGCGACCAGTGCACGAGCTGCACGGCATCGTCGATCAGCTCCATCACGGGCACCCGGTCGAGCTGCAGCCGGAACGCAGGCGCGTCCAGTCGGTCGCTGACCAGGCAGTTGTCCACCAGGGCCGTGAGGCGCCTGCAGGCGCGGCGGATCTGGGCTGCGCGTTCCAGCTGGGAATCGATATCGGTGGACGGAAAAGTCAGTTGCTCGGTGGCCGCGCTGTCCACCACGGCCAGCGGCGTGCGGAACTCATGGTTGACCATGTTGAAGAACTGGCGCTGCTCCAGCCGCAGCGTGCGCTCGCCATGCAAGGCGGCCTGCAGCGCGTTTTGCGCATGCAGCAACTCCGCCGTGCGTGTGCGCACCCGTCCTTCCAGCGCATGTTCCGACCGGGCCAGCGACTCCACCAACTGTGCCTGCCTGCCCATGGAGTTCTGGAATTTCTCGACCAGGCTGGCACCCACGGCAATGATGATGAGGATGTACAGCAGCAGCGATTCCAGCTGCCAGTACATGCCTGCCTCAATGTCGGAAGACACCAGTCCCGTATAGGCCGCAGCCACGTGGATGCCCATGACCGTGTGCAGCGTGTAGGGAATCAGCACCAGCAGGTTGACGATGCTGGGGCCCTGGCGGAACAGGTTCTGCCAGGCCACCAGCGCACTCAGCAGACTGGCCATCCAGGGCACGCTGACCCCCAGCCAGGCCCATTGCGTGTAGTGCCCCGTCGGTATGCTGAGTACGGCCAGCAGCGGTGCCACGGTCAGCAGCACCAGCATGCGATCGATGCGGCGCCAGGCCGTGCCGCGCGTCAAGGTCTCGCGTGCCTGCCAGGCAAAGGCGGCAGGCAGCAGGAAGACGCCCACGCTCACCCAGACATCCGCATGCGGCGCCCAGGGCTCGGGCAGCCACAGCTGGGCATAGCCGCGCACATTGGCGTTGTGGGTCAGCACCACGAAGGCCAGCAAGGTCATGGCCATCAGGCTGCGCATGCGCAGGGCCAGGGCCGCGCCCGCGATCAGCAGGGTCAGCACCAGGTTCACACCCTGGTGCACGCCCGATGCCCACTCGACGCTGGACAACCAGGCCATCAGCCCCGTGCTGCGCCAGACCGTGGCGTACAGCTGCATGGCGCTGCTGGTCTCGATGCGCAGCACAAAGGGTTGGCCAGCGCGCAGTGGAAACACCAGCTGGCGCACATGGATGCGCTGAGCCATGGGCACGGTGTCACCGCTTTCCCTCGCCTGCCACAGGCCGTGCGCCTGCTGGTAGAGCGTGACCCTGTCCAGATAGGTGGGCGTGATCTCCAGCCACAGCGCATCGTTGTCGGCAAGCTCGCTTGTTGGCGCAAGGGCGGGCGTGGCAACCCTCACCCAGTAAGCATGGCGGGTATAGCCCTCGTTCAGAGGCGTGCGCCGGGTTTCGAAGGCATCATCGGGCAGGGCCGCGACCTGTTCAATGGTCATGCTGCGGCCCGCATCGGCAAGCACCTGCATGGGCAGGTCCTTGCCAAGACGCAGTCCCTTGTCAGGGGGGGACATGGACGCCGGGCTCAGCACGAAAAATGCAAGCAACCCGAGCGAGACCATGATCCATGCAATAAATGTAAATTTTTGTGTGTTTCTCTGAACTGTGAGCATTCGAGAGTGTTCGTGCATGGCGGCGGACGTTCGCCCCAATGAAAATCCGCGCACCAATAGGCAAACATCATGCAGCAGACACTAGAGCCATCGATCGAGTTCACCGTCGCCGTCGTAGAGGACGACGAGGATATTCGTATCAATGTGTGTCGATTTTTAACAAAGTCTGGCTTGCATGCCTGGGGCACGGATTCTGCAGAAGACTTCTACATAAAGCTACTGCGTCAGAAGGCAGATCTGGTCGTCGTCGACCTGGGCCTGCCCGGCGAGGACGGCCTGAGCCTGGTCAAGCGCCTGGCCGAGCAGGAGATTCCCGTCGTGGTGCTCACTGCACGCGGCGATCTGGACAGCCGCATCGCCGGCCTCAATGCCGGCGCCCTGCAGTACTTCGTCAAGCCCACCGACATGAACGAGCTCGTGGCCGGCATCCGCTCCCAGCTGCGCCGCAACACGGGCCAGCCGGCGCGGGCGGCGGCACCGTTTCTGACTTGGCGCCTTGACCCCCTCTCGGCCTGCATGGTCGCGCCCAACCACCAGATCATTGCCCTGACCAGTCGCGAGCTGGAATTGCTCGGCTGCCTGATGGCAACCCCCGGAACCATGGTGGCCAAGCAGACCTTGATCGAGGCCATGGGATACGCCGATGTGGATGACGGCTTCCACCGCATCGAATCGCAGCTGACGCGGCTGCGCCGCAAGACCCTGGATATCTCCGGGCTGGCCCTGCCGGTGAGGGCAGTGTTCGGCCGAGGGCTGGTGTTCGTGCCTTAAGCACCCGCCACTTTTCTTTCCCTTTTCCCCACCTTTTGAACGCGGCTTTCAGAGCCCGCGCAGGGGATTCGTTCGCTCTTTTTTTGAGCGCGGGAAAGCTGCGGGGCTGTCGACAGTGGCGCTACAGAGTTTTTTCAACGGTGCGAAAGCATCAAAAAAGAGAGGAGCGGTATGACAAGACAGACTATCCGTGCCGAGCGGAGTGCTTTCAAACAGAAGGCCGGAACCCAAACAAGGCGCCTGGCACTGGGAGCTGCGCTGCTTGCAAGCACCGTGGCCCAGGCATCGTTCATCAATGGCGATTTCGAGACGGGAAATCTGAATGGCTGGACGGAAGAGGCCTGGACCAACAATGGCACGGCGGCGACCTTGACGTCCAACCCCGTCAAACTGGCTGACCTGCAGCGTGCGGCTCCGGCGGGAAAGCTGCCGTTGAACTCGGTCGTCACAGCGCCCGAGGCGACGGTCAAGGATCGCCTGTGGGTTTCGGGCAGCTCCGATCTGTTGCTGCCCACGCGCGGCAGCAACACGGCCCGCATCAATCTGACCGAGACGCATATCCCTCGCAATGTGTCGCCAGAGCCCTCGTTTACCCAGCAGCCGAAGACAGCCAGTGCCATTTCGCAGGAAGTGACGCTGACGGCCGACGACATCGACAAGGACGGAAAGATCCATATCCGTTTCATCGCTGCGCCGGTGCTGGATGATCCAGGCAGCGGTCACACGCCTGCTCAGCGTCCGTACTATGCCATTGCATTGGTCAAGACTTTCGATGCACAAACTGCTTCGGTGGTGGATAAGGAACTTTTCTTTAAATATCACTATGCGGGTCAACCGGGTGTGGCTTGGAAATCGTTCCAGGATGCGAATGGGCACTCGGAGTTGTTCACCGACCCTCAGGCCTATGACGTGGCGCCAGGCAATGAAGTGCTGCGTGTGGGCGATAAGGTTCGACTGGAAGCGATTGCCGCTGGCTGCAGCCAGAGCGGACACTCGGGCCACCTGTACGTGGACAACTTCACCACCGCCCTGCCCAAGGGGGTATGGATCACGGCGTCGGGACCGGTGAGTGCCCCCAAGAACGATGGCACTGAGATCACCTACACGTACAGCTATACCAACAATGCCAGTACGCCGGTGACCAATGTCGAGGTGACGCCGGCCATGCCGCAAGACAGCACAGGCGTTTCCACCAGCTTTGTCTCTTTGGTCGATGCGAAAAACTATTGCACCGCACCTGTGGGTGGCGTGGGCTCCACGGGCCCTGCAAAGTGCAGCATCCCCAGCCTTGCACCAGGTGAGACCCTGACGTTCAAGATGACGGTCAAGGTTCCGCTGGGCACGCCGGGCGACCAGATCAACAACGGCAACTACACCATTGGTGGCGATGGCGTGGCCACACTCATGGGAGCCATGGTGCAGACCAACCTGCTGGACGCTGCGTCCTCCAGCGACATGACCACGAACCCGAGCGGACTGCCGCCCAAGGGCACGGTGGGCGTGCCTTATCCGCCGACAGCTTCGTTCTCCTGCACCAACCAGGGTGCTGCAACTGCGAACAATGCGATCTGCGGCGTGACCGGCCTGCCCCCGGGTGTTACCGTGGGCCAGTGCAAGGTGAATGGTGTGGACTGGGCCCAGGGCGATGCCGTCGCTGCAGGCGAGACGGTGGTCTGCCCGGTCTCTGGCACGCCGACGGCTCCAGGCACTTCCAACGTACAGGTCACGACGGGTGCGGACAACGACGTGACTCCTGCCAACAACCAGGTGGCGGCGTCTCCTGTGGTGATTGCGTCCCCTGCGGGCCCGGCCTCCATCCCCACGCTCTCCGAATGGGGCCTGATCCTGATGTCCGGCCTGATGGGCATCATGGGCTGGGGCATGGCGCGCCGCCGCCGCGCCAACCCGCTGTGACCGGCAGTCGGTCGTGACACAGGGCGCCCTTCGGGGCGCTTTTTTTTCATCTGGGCGCGGCCGCAGCCAATTGACTTGCTCAATATGTGATCGAATAAGGGTTTGTACCTAGCGATATCCCCATGATCGTCCGTGATCGCCCCGCCGGCCTCAGGCTGTTTCTGATTTTGCGGGGCTCGGTGCTCCAGCGTATCCAGGTCACGCTGCTCGTGAACATCGTGTTCGCCGCCATCATCACTCTGGTGCATGGCAACCTGTTCGACGTGAAGATCACGGTGACGCCCATCCCTTTCACGCTGATCGGCCTGCCGCTGGCCATCTTCCTGGGCTTTCGCAACAACACCGCCTATGACCGCTACTGGGAAGGCCGCAAGCTCTGGGGTGAGATGGTGATCTGCGCGCGCACGCTGGCGCGCCAGTGCCAGAGCCTGATCGTCATTGACGGCGATCCGGACCCGGCCCGGCGCAGCAGCGATGTGCGCGTGCGCATGGTGCACCGGGTGATCGCCTTCGCGCATCTGCTGCGGACGCAGTTGCGCGGGCTGCACGAGGATGTGGCCGCAGGCCGCTGGCTGGTGGACAAGGAATGGCGCCAGCTCCAGGGCCTGCCGCTGGAGCAGCGCTGCGACGCACTGATGATGTCCATGGGCCGCGATCTGGCGCAGTGCGTGCGCCGTGGCGAGATGGACCCCTGCCTGGCCGCGTCCATGGACAAGACCTTCACGCGCATGACGGCGGCAGCCTCCTCGTGCGAGCGCATTCGCAATACGCCCATGCCGTTCTCCTATGCGCTGCTGCTGCACCGCACGGCCTATATGTACTGCTTTCTGCTGCCGTTCGGCCTGGTGGACACGACCGGGTTCATGACGCCCTTTGTCGTGGCCATCGTGGCCTACACTTTCTATGGGCTCGACGCCCTTGGCGATGAACTCGAAGAGCCCTTTGGCCTGGAGAGCAACGACCTGCCGCTGGACACCATCTGCCGCTCCATCGAGATCAGCCTGGGCTGCACGCTGGGCGAGACGGATCTGCCGGCACCGCTCAGGCCGGAGGGCTACCGGCTGACCTGAGGCGGTGGGCAGACATGGGCAAAGGCCCATGAAAAAGCCCCGCAGTTTTCTGCGTGGCCTGGTGCGGTGAGGTGCGGCGCGGTGAGGTCAGACCTCAGGCAAACACGCCGGCCGTGTCCTGCATCTTCGCGGAGACGATGCCCAGGTGATGCAGGGTGTCACCGCCCGTCATCTCCATCTGCGTCAGGCGCTTGAAGTAGTGGCTGCCCGCGTACTCGTCGGTCACGCCGATGCCGCCGTGCAGCTGGACCGACTGCTGGCCGACAAAACGCAGCGACTGGCCCAGCTGGACCTTGGCGCGCGCGATGGCCACGTGGCGCTCGGCATCGGCTGCGCTCATCTTGAGGCTGGCGTAATAGCTCATGGAGCGGGCCAGCTCCAGCTGCATCTTCATGTCGGCCACGCGGTGGCGCAGGGCCTGGAAGCTGGCGATCACCGTGTTGAACTGCTTGCGCTGGTTCATGTACTCGGTGGTGAGCTTCAGCGTCTGCTCCATGGCGCCCACGCCTTCGGCGCACAGCGCGGCGTTGGCGGCGTCCTGGGCCAGCGTGAGGGCGGCCAGGCCATCGGCCGTCACCAGCGTGGCGGGGGCCGCCTGGCAGCGCAGCTCGGCCGCGCGGCTGCCGTCCTGGGTGCGGTAGCCCTGGGTGCTGACGCCGCTGGCGCCGCGCTCCACCAGGAAGAGGGCGATCTTGCCGTCCAGCTGGGCTGGCACGAGAAAGGCGTCGGCCGCGTCGCCTGCGGGCACCACGCTCTTGGTGGCGTCCACCGTGTAGCCGCTGCCGCTTTTGCTGGCCTTGGCGGCGCAGACATCGAGGCGGTAGCGGGCCTGGCGCTCCTGGTGTGCCAGCACGACCAGGGCCTCGCCGCTGGCCACGCGCGGCAGCCACTGGCCGGCCACGGAGGCGTCGGCGTGCTTGCCGAGCACGCCGGCGGCCACAAAGGCTTGCGCCAGCGGCTCCATCACCAGGCCGCGGCCCAACTCCTCCATCACCACCATCACGGCGGTGGCGCCCAGGCCCAGGCCGCCGTGCTCCTCGGGCACGGTCAAGGCCGTCAGGCCCAGTTCGGCGAGCTCGCCCCAGACCTCGCGCGAAAAACCGCCCGCCTCGACGATGGAGCGGCGGCGCTCGAAGGTATAGCCCTTGTCCACCCAGCGGCGCACGGCGTCGCGCAGTTGCTGCTGGTCATCCGAAAAATCAAAGTCCATTTTCTGTCTCCCGAAGCTGATCGAAGCGCGTCCGGCGCACTTCTGGGTTCAGCGAAACTCCAGCCAAAATCAGCCCAGCACCGTCTGAGCGACGATGTTTCTTTGCACCTCATTGGAGCCGCCGTAGATCGTCGTCTTGCGCATGTTGAAGTACGTCGATGCCAGCGGCGCGTTGTCCACCACGCCGCCGGGGAAGTCACCCTGCCAGCCGGCTTCCATGGCCTCTTCGATGAAGGGCAGGCTGAAGGGGCCGGCGGCCTGCATCATCAACTCGGAATAGCGCTGCTGGATCTCGCTGCCCTTGATCTTGAGCAGGCCGGCGATGTCCAGCGGGTTCTTGCCCGATTTCTCGGCCGACAGCACGCGCAGCACCAGCATTTCCAGCGCCACCACGTCGACTTCGAGCTTGGCGATCTCGTCGCGGAAACGCTGGTCCTCGTAGACGCCTTCGGCCTTGGCGATGCGCTTGAGGCGCTCCAGCTCGCGCTTGGCGCGGTTCACGTCGGCGATGTTGGTGCGCTCGTGGCTCAACAGGTGCTTGGCGTAGGTCCAGCCCTTGTTTTCCTCGCCGATCAGGTTCTCGGCCGGCACCTCGACGTTGTCGAAGAAGACCTCGTTGACCTCACACTCGCCATCAAGCAGCTTGATGGGGCGCACGGTCACGCCGGGGCTCTTCATGTCCACCAGCAGGAAGCTGATGCCGGTCTGGGGCTTGCCCTCGTTGCTGGTGCGCACCAGGCAGAAGATCCACTCGCCGTACTGGCCCAGCGTGGTCCAGGTCTTCTGGCCGTTGACGATGTACTTGTCGCCCACGCGCTCGGCACGGGTCTTGAGGCTGGCCAGGTCCGATCCCGAGCCCGGCTCCGAGTAGCCCTGGCTCCACCAGACCTCGCCGCTGGCAATGCCGGGCAGGAAGCGCTGCTGCTGCTCGGGCGAGCCGTAGGCCATGATCACGGGCGCCACCATCACGGGGCCGAAGGGAATGATGCGCGGGGCGCAGGCCAGGGCGCATTCCTCCTCGAACAGATGCTTTTGCACGGCTGTCCAGCCGGGGCCACCGAACTGCTTGGGCCAGCCGTAGCCCAGCCAGCCTTTCTTGCCAAGAATCTTGGCCCAGTTCTGCAGGTCGTCGCGCGTCAGGCGCAGCGAATGGCGCACCTTGTGCGCGATGTCCTGGGGCAGGTTGGCCCGCACCCAGGCGCGGACTTCCTCGCGAAAGGACTGTTCTTCAGGGGTAAATGCCAGGTCCATGGACTGTGTCTCCTTCAATCCCGGCTTTTGTAGCACGCACGTTCTTTTTTGGACTGTCCAGGGCGTGACAACCTATGGCAATCCCTGATGCAACAAGCCCCGGGCGGCGAGGCCGTCCGGGGCTTGCTGCTGGGGCTGCCTGAGTGCAGGCGATCAGCTGGATTGGCCGGGCTCCTCCAGCCCCAACTGTGCATAGACATGCGCAAGACGTGCCTGCAATTGCTGTACTTGGGCTTCGAGATCGACCACGCGCTGGGCCAGGGCATCGCCGCGTGCGCCTGCTGCAGCGGGGGGCTGGGCCATGGCGTTCACGTCCACGGGGCCGCACAGCAGATGCGCCCAGCGCTGCTCGCGTGCGCCAGGCGCGCGTGGCAGCAGCACGACCAGCGGGCCGCCTTTTTCCTCGCTGCGTTCGCGCAGCTCTTCCAGGAAGGCTTCGACCGAGGAGATGTCGGCGAAGCGGTGCCAGCGCTCGGAGTTGATGCGCAGCTCGCCCGCCGTCTGCGGGCCGCGCAGCATCAGCAGGGACAGCAGCACGGCACTCTGGTCGGGCACTCCCACGCCGCGCGGGAAGTTGTGCTCCCAGCGCGTGGCGCGCGCGCTGCTGATCTGTACGGACATGGTGCGCAGGCGCAGGCTGTCCAGCGCTTCCTGGGCCTCGCCTTCGCTGACTTCCATCACCGGATCACGGCTGCTTTTCTGGTTGCAGCCCGTGACCAGCGCGTTGAGCGTGAGCGGGTAGCTGTCGGGCACGGTGCGCGCCTTCTCCATCAGGGTGGCCAGCACGCGGGCTTCGACAGCGGTCAGGGGGGTGGTGCGGGGATCGAATGGCATGGGGGTCTGAACGGAAGAGGTGACAAGGCCCGGCAGGGCCATGGGCCTTGCCGGGGCTGGCGCAGGCCGCGCGGCCTGCGGTGCGACAATCGCCGCCCATGAAAAATATCGTGATCCTGATCTCGGGCGGCGGCTCGAACATGGCTGCCATTGTGCGTGCTTCGCAGCAACAGGACTGGGCGCGGCGTTACGGCGCCCGCGTGGCCGCCGTGGTCAGCAACAAGGCCGAGGCCTCGGGCCTTGTTTTCGCGCGCGAGCAAGGTATTGCCACCGAGGTGCTGGACCACCGCCCGTTTCCCAGCCGCGAGGCCTTCGATGCCGAGCTGGCCCAGGTGATCGACCGCCACGCGCCTTCGCTGATCGTGCTGGCCGGCTTCATGCGCATCCTCACGCCGGGCTTCGTGGCGCATTACGAGGGACGCATGATCAACATCCACCCCTCGCTGCTGCCCGCCTTCACGGGTCTGCACACGCACCAGCGGGCGATCGATGCAGGCTGCCGCTTTGCCGGCTGCACCGTGCACCGCGTTACGGCCGAGCTGGATGTGGGCCCCATCCTGGAGCAGGCCGTGGTGCCCGTGCTGCCCGGCGACACGGCCCAGGCGCTGGCCGCGCGCGTGCTGGTGCAGGAGCACCTCATCTACCCGCGCGCGGTGGCGCAGTTGATGCGGGGCTAGGGTCTGCTCACAGGCCCTCGCTCTGAAAGGCCTGCTGCTCCACTTCGGGGCAGCGTGCAAAGCGGGGCTGCTCCACGCCGTCGATGACCACGGTTTCATTGAACATGGCGGCAGGCCGCACCCACAGGCCGCGCTCGCCATAGAGCGCGCGATACAGCGTCATGGACTCGCGCGTCTCGCTGTGGCGCACGGTGGCAAGCACTTCGTAGGGGGCGCCCTTGTAGTGGCGGTACAGGCCCGGGGGCGTGGAGATCAGGGGTGGCAGGTCGTCGTCGGTCATGGGGCGCCATGGTAGCTGCGCCAGCCCGGCGTTGCTTCGGGTTCCGACCTGTGGCCCTCTCGGATTTGCAAGGCAGTGGGACAATTGCGCCCATGCATCCCAAACAGCTTCTCGACGCCTGCGCCGAACTGGTCAAGCGCACCCTGACTTTCGAACACCCGGCCGACGCCGTGGTGTCACGCTTTTTCCGTGAAAACCGCAACCTGGGCCCGCGCGAGCGTGCCGCGCTGGCCGAAACCGCCTACACCGTGCTGCGTAAGAAGCTGCTTTTTGAGAGCCTGGCACGTTCTGGCAGCGGCTCGCGTGAGCGCAGGCTGGCCATCCTGGGTTTTACCCATAGCCAGGAAGCCCTGGCCCGCGTGGCCGGCAAGTCCGAGCAGGGCGTCAAGGAGGCGCTCGGCTTTGCGCGCGCGGCGCTGTCCCCCCAGGAACTGCAATGGCTGGACGCATGCGATGCCGTGCGCCCCGATGAGCTGATGGAGCCGCACCGCCACAACCTGCCCGAGTGGCTGGTCGCGCCGCTCAAGCAGCAGCTGGGTGAAGATTTCTGGGCCTTTGCCCAGAGCATGGAGCAGGCCGCACCGCTGGATCTGCGCGTCAATGCGCTGAACGCCAAGCGCGCCGATGTGCAAAAGGAACTGGCCGATGCCGGCATCGCCGCCGAAGCCACGCCGTACTCGCCCTGGGGCCTGCGCGTGCAGGGCAAGCCCGCGCTGGCCCGGCTGGACGCGTTCACGCGCGGCGCCATCGAGGTGCAGGATGAAGGCTCCCAACTGCTGGCGCTGATGCTGGACGCCAAGCGCGGCGAAATGGTGGTCGATTTCTGCGCCGGCGCAGGCGGCAAGACCCTGGCCATTGGCGCGTCCATGCGCAGCACGGGGCGCCTGTACGCCTTCGATGTGTCCGGCCACCGGCTCGAAGCCCTGAAGCCGCGCCTGGCGCGCTCGGGTCTGTCGAATGTGCACCCTGCGGCCATCGCCCATGAGCGCGACGACCGCGTCAAGCGCCTGGCCGGCAAGATCGACCGCGTGCTGGTCGATGCGCCCTGCTCGGGCCTGGGCACGCTGCGCCGCAATCCCGACCTCAAGTGGCGCCAGTCGGCCAAGGCCATCGAGGAGCTCACGCAAAAGCAGGCGGCCATCCTGGCCAGTGCAGCGCGTCTGGTCAAGCCGGGTGGGCGCCTGGTCTATGCCACCTGTTCGGTCCTGCCGCAGGAAAACGAAGCCATCGCCGAGGCCTTTGCAGCAGAGCACTCTGACTTCGTGGCCATGGATGCCGGCGAACTGCTGGCCCAGCTCAAGGTGGAGCAGGGCGATGCGCTGTGCAGCGGCGGCGAGACCGGCACGCAGTACCTGCGCCTGTGGCCGCAGCGCCATGAGACGGACGGATTTTTCGCCGCCGTTTGGACTCGGAAGCCGTAACTTGCAGACGCAATAAGCTGTAAATCGCAGGAGATTGCCGAATGCCTTTGTAGGCGCATCGCCTAAAATTGAGGCATCGGTGCCACTGGGCGCCGCCTTGTCAAAGGCTTCGGTTATGTCGCTGGATTTCGGATCGGTTTGGAACCTCGCCGTGGATTGGATGGCCCATGGCCTGTGGCAGCTGTCGTGGTGGCAGCTGCTCCTGTACGCCCTGGTCACCACCCACATCACCATTGCGGGCGTCACCATCTTCCTGCACCGCTGCCAGGCCCACCGCTCGCTGGACCTGGGGCCGGTTCCTTCGCACTTCTTCCGTTTCTGGCTGTGGCTGGGCACGGGCATGGTCACCAGGGAGTGGGTGGCCATCCACCGCAAGCACCATGCCAAGTGCGAAACCGAGGACGACCCCCACAGCCCGCAGACACGTGGCCTGGACACCGTGATGCGCCAGGGTGCGGAGCTGTACCGCGAAGAGGCGGCGAACGCCGAGACACTCAGGAAGTTCGGCCACGGCACGCCCGACGACTGGATCGAGCGCCATCTCTACAGCCGGCATTCGATCTGGGGCCCTTCGCTGATGCTGATCATCAATGTGCTGCTGTTCGGCGCCATCGGACTGACGATCTGGGCCGTGCAGATGGCCTGGATTCCGTTCTGGGCTGCCGGCGTGGTCAACGGCCTGGGTCATTTCTGGGGCTACCGCAACTTCGAGGCCCAGGATGCCAGCACCAACCTCGTGCCCTGGGGCCTGATCATTGGCGGCGAGGAACTGCACAACAACCACCATACCTACCCGACCTCCGCGAAGTTCTCGGTCAAGCGCTATGAGTTCGACGTGGGCTGGGTCTACATCAGCGCCATGCAGAAGCTGGGCTGGGCCAAGGTCAAGAAGACGGCGCCGCGGCTGGTCATGGGCGCCGTCAAGCCCGTGGCCGACGAAAAGACGCTGGAGGCCGTGATCGCCAACCGCTACGAGGTCATGGCCCGCTATGCGCGCGGCGTGCGCGCCGCCGTGCAGATCGAGCTCGATGCGCTCAAGCAGCGCAAGGCCCGGCAGGCCGACCTGTCCCTGCTCAGGACGGCGCGCCGCTGGCTGCACCGCGATGCCGACAAGGTGCCTGCCCAGGCACAGGGGCAACTGGCCCAGGCGCGCGCAGCCCACCCCGTGCTCGACCAGATGCTGGTCATGCGCGAGGAGCTGCGCCAGCTGTGGCTGAACACCTCGCTGTCGCGCGAGCAACTGACGGCCCATCTGCAGGCCTGGTGCCATCGCGCCGAGGCCAGCGGCATTGCCGCGCTCAAGGAGTTCTCCGTCAAGCTGCGCGCTGCCCACGCCTGAGGCCGCGAAGCCAGCCGGCAACCGACCATGCCCGGGGCCGCATCCCCTCTTCGGAGGCGATGCGGCTTTTTGCCGTGGGGCTCTGCCGCAGTTCCATGCTTGCCATGGCCTGGGACAAGGAGCGGACCCGTATCTGCAGGTCGGCGCCCGCACGCCAGCCCTGGCCCGGCTGCAGTCTGAAGGCCGGTGCGGGCACCCCATCCGCCCAGGCCTGTTGCGGGGCGGTGATTTCCAGCGGGCCGTGGCGGCAGAACAGTTCACTGCCCTCCAGCACATGCAGGTGAAGATCGTTGCCGGGGGCAAGATGGCGCAGTTCGAAGGAGCGGGTGTCGGCGTTGTGCATGGTCTGTGTCCTGTGATTCCAGGCCCTCAAGCGTAGGCATGCGGCCTTCATCGGCACAGGCACAGCCCGCGGCTTGTTGCATCGCAGCAGTGCAGATGGCGGTGGATCTGTTGTGCTTTGTGGTCCATGGATCTGTATCTGTTGCGTAACAGCGCATTGAGGCAAGATCGCGGGCAAGTCCTCTCGTCCCCGATTCGTTCTCCATCTGCTCCATGACCCTTGCAAGCGCCTCTCCGACCCTGTACCGCCGCCTGGCGGCCGACTACAGCCTGGCCATGGAACTGGGCACGCTCAAGGCGGGCGAGCGCATGCCTTCCGTGCGCGAGCTGATGCGCCGCCATGAGGTCAGCCTGTCCACGGCGCTGCAGACGCTGCGGCATCTGGAGGACCTGGGCCAGCTCGAAGCCCGCCCGCGCGTGGGCTACTTCGTGCGCGATGCCCGGCCTGCAGGCCTGGCCCCGGCCAGCGAGCCCGACCTGAGCCAGCCGGTGCAACCGCTGCCGCAGCCGCACTTCGCAGGCATCAATGAACACATTTCCCTGATGCTGGAGCGCGGCCGCCAGGCCGACGTGCGCGTGGACCTGGGCGGTGCCACGCCGCCGCCCGAACTGTTCGATCGCGGCTACCTGAACCAGGCCGCCGCCCGGCTGCTGCGCGAGCAGCCCGACCTGTTGGTGCTGGGGCGCTCCATGATGGGCAGTCACCCCGATTTCCAGCGCGCCATGGCGCGGCGCGCGTTGGCGGCGGGCATCCATGTGGCACCGGCCGATGTGCTGGCGACCACGGGCAATTCCGAGGCCGTGAGCCTGGCGCTGGCCGCCGTGGCCTCGCCCGGCGACGTGGTGGCCGTGGAGTCGCCGACCTACTACGGCCTGCTGCAGGTGGTGGAGTCCTTGCAGATGCAGGCGCTGGAGATTCCCTGCAGCCCGCGCACCGGCCTGTCCATCGAGGCGCTGGAGCTGGCCCTGCAGACCCAGCCGCGCCTGAAGGCCGTGGTGGTCGTGCCCGAGCTGCAGATGCCGCTGGGTACGCGCATTCCCGATGAGCACAAGGCCAGGCTGGTCGATCTGTGCGGTGCCCACGGCGTGGCATTGATCGAGGACGACTCCTATGGACTGTTCGTGGAAAGCAGCCAGCCCGTGCGCCCCATCAAGGCCTGGGATCGCCTGCCGGGCCATGTCATCTATTGCGAGGCCTTCAACAAGAGCATGGCGCCGGGCCTGCGCCAGGGCTGGATGAACGCTGGCCAGTGGCATGGGCGGGTGCAGATGCTCAAGTTCGCGCGCAGCCGGGGCACCCAGACCCTGGCCCAGTTGCTGGCGGCCGCCTGCGTGGGCTCGCCCGCGCATCTGCGCAATCTGCAGCGCCTCAAGCAGCAGTTGCGGCGCCAGCGTGAAGGCATGGCGCAGCTGGTGGCGCGGTTTTTCCCGCTGGGCACGCGGCTGAGCCTGCCGCCCGGCGGGCTCAGCCTGTGGCTGGAGTTTCCGGCTGGCGTGTCCACGTCCGCGCTGTTCACGCAGGCGCTGGCGCGCGGCATCCGCACGGCGCCGGGCAGCATGTTCTCGAACTCGGGGCGCTACGAGCACTGCATGCGCCTGGGCTGCACCCTGCCGGTGGATGCCGTGATCGAGCAGGCCTGCCGCGAGCTGGGTGCCATGGCCTGTGCGCAGCTGGGTCAGCCGGCGCGCAGTGGGTGACAGGCGAAAAACAGACGTAAAACGGACGCAAAGCGGGCACAAAGCCAACACAAAGCGGACGCAAAAAAACCGCCGGGCTTGCGCCGGGCGGTTTTTTGTCGGTACCGGGAACAGGCTGAATTACTTCAGCTTGATTTCCTTGTACGTGACGTGCTTGCGAGCCTTGGGATCAAACTTCATGATCGCCATCTTCTCGGGCATTGTCTTCTTGTTCTTGGTCGTGGTGTAGAAGTGGCCGGTTCCTGCAGTGGATTCCAGCTTGATCTTTTCGCGTCCGCCTTTAGCAGCCATGGTGTTTCTCCTTGAGGGATTTAGGCTTGGCCACGGGCACGCAGGTCTGCGAGCACGGAGTCGATACCGTTCTTGTCGATCAGGCGCAGAGCAGCGCTGGAAACGCGCAGGCGCACCCAACGGTTTTCGCTCTCAACCCAGAAACGGCGGTATTGCAGGTTGGGCAGGAAACGACGCTTGGTCTTGTTGTTGGCGTGGGAAACGTTGTTTCCCACCATGGGCTTCTTGCCCGTTACTTCACATACGCGTGCCATGAGGACACTCCGATAGTTGTACAGCCGCCGACGCTGATGCCCTGCATTTGCTGCATGGCTTGCCGGCAACCTCACCTCGCCATAAAGGGTGGCGGTAACCCCATGCTGAAAGTGTCCTGGCCATGCAAGCAAGGCGCGCTTCAAATTCAGCAAAGCCACGGATTATAGCGTCTCCATGAGAAAAGCCCCTGGGCCAGCCAAACACGGCTGCAGCCAGGGGCTTTTGCCGCCCTGCGGGAGAGCAGGGCGGGCAGGGTGGCGTCCTGCTTATTCCTGTTCGAGGAAGCGCTGGGCGTCCAGCGCGGCCATGCAGCCCGTGCCGGCGCTGGTGATGGCCTGGCGGTAGACGTGGTCCTGCACGTCGCCGGCCGCGAACACGCCGGGCACGCTGGTCTGCGTGGCAAAGCCCTTGAGGCCGCCCTGAGTGATGATGTAGCCGGTCTCGTCCATCTCCAGGTGGCCCTTGAAGATCTCGGTGTTGGGCGCATGGCCGATGGCGATGAAGCAGCCCTGCAGCTGGATGTCCTCGGCATGGCCGTCCTGGGTGCTCTTGATGCGGATGCCGGTCACGCCGGACTGGTCGCCCAGCACCTCTTCGAGCACGAAGTGGGTCTTGAGCTCGATCTTGCCGGCCCGGACCTTGTCCATGAGCTTGTCCACGAGGATGGGCTCGGCCTTGAACTTGTCGCGGCGGTGCACCAGGGTGACCTTGCTGGCGATGTTGGACAGGTACAGGGCTTCCTCGACGGCCGTGTTGCCGCCGCCGACCACGCACACGGGCTGCTCACGGTAGAAGAAACCGTCGCAGGTGGCGCAGCCGGAGACACCGCGGCCCATGAAGGCCTCTTCGGAAGGCAGGCCCAGGTACTTGGCCGAGGCGCCGGTGGCGATGATCAGGCTGTCGCAGGTATAGGTGCCGGAATCGCCGGTCAGCGTGAAGGGGCGCTTGGAGAAATCGACGCTGTGGATGTGGTCGAACACCACCTGGGTCTTGAAGCGCTCTGCGTGCTCCAGAAAACGCTGCATCAGCTCGGGGCCCTGCACGCCGTTCACGTCTGCAGGCCAGTTGTCCACCTCGGTCGTCGTCATCAGCTGGCCGCCCTGGGCCATGCCAGTCACCAGCAGCGGGTTGAGGTTGGCGCGCGCGGCATAGATGGCGGCCGTGTAGCCGGCAGGGCCGGAGCCTAGGATCAGGACTTTGGCGTGTTGGGTAGAAGACATGGATGCAGTTCTTGAAAAAGGCGCACGCCGGCAGCCGGCGTGCAGAAAAAAAAGATACATCGGAAACAGCTGTGGAGTATCGCTCCGCAGTCAGGTTCCCGTTGCCATATGGATCAATGGCCCGGATTGTCAAAAATGATCGACGTGGCGCCGTCATGCGGCGGTGTCATGCTCTGTTGCAAGTGCTTGCATTACGCTTGCGGGTCGCCCTGGCTGTTTTTGCGGCCAGTCCGAGGGGGCTGGGGTAAGCTCCCGCCTGCGTATGACTTACTCATTGAACGCTCTGAACGCTTCCACATCCGCCAAGGGCAAATCCAGGTCTGCGGCGCGCCCCGGCATGGTGGCGCGCTTCGGCCACGAAATGCTGCTGCTGGCGGGGCTGCTGGCCCTGGTGTTCTGGCTTGCCTCCATGCTCAGCTACTCGCCCCAGGATCCAGCGTGGTCCACCTCCGGGGCGGGACACGCGCGCCTGGTCGCCAACTGGATGGGCCGCGTCGGAGCCTGGCTGGCCGACGCCTGCTATTTCGGTTTCGGCATGTCGGTCTGGTGGCTGGTGCTGGCCTCGCTGCAGACCTGGCTGTCTTCCTTTGCGCGCTGGCTGCGCGGCGGCGTGCCGCGCGACGGTGTGCCACTGCCGCCCCTGTGGCGCCGACGCCTGCGCTTTTGGGGCGGGCTGCTGCTGCTGCTGGGTGCGAGCTGCGCACTGGAGTGGACGCGCCTGTACCGCTTCGAGAGCGTGCTGCCCGGCCCGGCCGGCGGCGTCTTCGGCTACATGCTGGGGTACCACAGCCTGCAGTGGCTCGGCTTCATGGGCTCGGGCCTGATCGGCATCTGCGTGGCCGTGATCGGCCTGGCCATGGTGTTCCGCTTTTCCTGGGGTCATCTGGCCGAGTCCATGGGCGCACGCCTGGACGGCTGGGTGCTCTTTCTTTTTGCGCGCCGTGAAAAGGCCCGGGACGAAGCCGCAGGCCGCCGCGCTGCGCGCGAGCGCGAGGAAGTGGTGCAGGAAGAGCGCACGGAAAGCGCCGTGCAGCACCCGCAGCCCGTGCAGATCATCGAACCCGTGCTCCAGGAGGCTGCGCTACCCAGCGTGCGCGTGGTCAAGGAGCGCCAGAAGCCCCTGTTCTCCGAACTGCCCGACAGCAAGCTGCCCCAGGTGGATCTGCTCGATGCGGCGCAGCAGCGCCAGGAAAGCGTCTCGCCCGAAACGCTGGAGATGACCAGCCGGCTGATCGAAAAGCGCCTCAAGGACTTTGGTGTCGATGTGCATGTGGTCGCCGCCATGCCCGGCCCCGTGATCACGCGCTACGAGATCGAGCCGGCCACGGGCGTCAAGGGCTCGCAGATCGTGAACCTGGCCAAGGATCTGGCGCGCTCGCTGTCCCTGGTGTCCATCCGCGTGATCGAGACGATTCCCGGCAAGAATTTCATGGCGCTGGAGCTGCCCAATGCCAAGCGCCAGTCCATCCGCCTGTCCGAGGTGCTGGGCTCGCAGGTCTACCACGACGCCAAGAGCATGCTGACCATGGGCCTGGGCAAGGACATCGTGGGCAATCCGGTCGTGGCCGATCTGGCCAAGATGCCGCACGTGCTGGTGGCCGGCACCACGGGTTCGGGCAAGTCGGTGGGGATCAACGCCATGATCCTGTCGCTGCTGTACAAGGCCGAGGCCCGTGATGTGCGCCTGCTGATGATCGACCCCAAGATGCTGGAAATGTCGGTCTACGAAGGCATTCCTCACCTGCTGTGCCCCGTGGTCACCGACATGAAGCAGGCCGCCAATGGCCTGAACTGGTGCGTGGCCGAGATGGAGCGCCGCTACAAGCTCATGAGCAAGCTGGGCGTGCGCAATCTGGCGGGCTACAACACCAAGATCGACGAGGCCAAGGCGCGCGAGGAATCCATTCCCAACCCCTTCAGCCTCACGCCCGAGGAGCCCGAGCCTCTGCAGCGCCTGCCGCACATCGTCATCGTCATCGACGAGCTGGCCGACCTGATGATGGTGGTCGGCAAGAAGATCGAGGAGCTGATTGCGCGCCTGGCCCAGAAGGCCCGCGCGGCCGGCATCCACCTGATCCTGGCCACCCAGCGCCCCAGCGTGGACGTGATCACCGGCCTGATCAAGGCCAACATCCCCACGCGCATCGCCTTCCAGGTCAGCAGCAAGATCGACAGCCGCACCGTGCTTGACCAGATGGGCGCCGAATCCCTGCTGGGCATGGGCGACATGCTCTACATGGCCAGCGGCACGGGCCTGCCCGTGCGCGTGCACGGCGCCTTCGTGTCGGACGAGGAAGTGCACCGCGTGGTGGGCTATCTCAAGGAGCAGGGCGAGGCAGACTACATCGAAGGCGTGCTCGAAGGCGGCACGGCCGAGGGCGACAGCGAGTTCGGCTCGGAGTCCGGCGACGGCGGCAACGGCGAGAAGGACCCCATGTACGACCAGGCCGTGGAAGTGGTCCTCAAGGACCGCAAGGCCAGCATCTCGTATGTGCAGCGCAAGCTCAGGATTGGTTACAACCGCTCGGCGCGCCTGCTGGAAGATATGGAAAAGGCGGGCCTCGTCAGCGGTCTCACGGCCAGCGGGCAGCGCGAAGTGCTGGTGCCCGCGCGCGCCGGGGAATGAGCCCGCTTACCCGCAATCATGGAGAAAGAATGAAACGTCTGTTGACTGCAGTTGTGATCGCGGCAAGCGCGACGGCCTCGTGGGCCGATGGCCTCAAGAGCCTGGAAGCCTTCATGAAGAATTCCCAGGCCGGCCGCGCCGAATTCACCCAGGCCGTCACGGCCCCGTCCAAGGATGGCCAGCCGCCGCGCACCAAGAACTCCAGCGGCCAATTCGAATTCCAGCGTCCCGGCAAGTTCAGGTTCGCCTACACCAAGCCGTTCGAGCAGACCATCGTCGCCGACGGCAAGACGCTGTGGCTTTATGACGCCGACCTCAACCAGGTCACGCAGCGCCCCCAGGCCCAGGCCCTGGGCAGCACGCCGGCCGCCATCCTGGCGTCGGCCAACGATCTCAAGGCGTTGAGCGCCGACTTCGATCTGCAATCCGCGCCCGAGCAGGATGGCCTGCAATGGGTCCAGGCCAGCCCCAAGGACAAGAACGGCCAGCTCAAGAGCGTGCGCGTGGGCTTTGCGGCCGATGGCCAGCTTTCGGCGCTGGACATTCTCGACAGCTTTGGCCAGCGTTCGCTGATCCGCTTCAGCCAGCTGCAGACCCAGGCGTCCCTGCCGGCCTCGACTTTCGAGTTCAAGGTGCCAGCGGGCGCCGACGTGCTCAAGCAGTAAGCCGCGCTGCCGCGCGGGGCAACCCTTCAGGCCGTTCGCAGGCTGCAGTGCGCAGTTTGTGAGGTTTTGTAATGGTTTTGCCTAATATCGTCGAGACAATGGCGGCCTGCGGCCAGCGATTGTTTCGACGTCCCTCCGAGGACATGCTGGCCGGCTCTCGCATGCCTTTATGAACCTCAGTCGCAAGTTGCCGCTCGCCATTGCCATGGCGCTGCTATTCACCCTCGCTGCCGGATTCTTCGGACTCTGGTCGGCCCATCGATCCCTAGGCGTCTTTCACGGCGATGTCCAGCGCCACATGGCGGCGGAACGCCTTGCCGCCGAGGTGGAAGGCCACTTCAAAACCCAGGTCCAGGAATGGAAGAACGTGCTGCTGCGCGGCTCGGACAACGCGCTGCGCGAGCAGCACTGGAAGGGCTTTCTGGCCGATGAGCGCGCCGTGCAGGACAAGACCGCGGCCTTGCTGGCCCTGGTGGACGATGCTTCCCTGCGCGAGATCGCCCAGGGCTTTGTGGCGCAGCACCGCAAGATGGCCGAAGGCTACCGCGTGGGGCTGGACAAATTCGAGGCCACGGGCTTCGACCCCTCAGTAGGCGACATGGCCGTGCGCGGCGTGGACCGCGAGCCGGCCGAGATGCTCTCCCAGCTCAAGGCCGGCATTGCGGCGCAGAGCAAGGCGGTGGCCGACGATGCCTACAGCAGCGGCAAGCACGCCACGGAGCTGAGCCTGGTACTGATGCTGGTGGCGGCCGTGGCCGGCGTGGCCATTGGCTGGCTCATCACCCGTGCCGTGGTGGCACCGCTGCGCAGCGCGGTCCAGCTGGCCGAGAAGGTGGCCCAGGGCCATCTGACCAATGCCATAGCGAGCGGCGGGCCAGATGAACTGGGCCAGCTGCTGCGGGCGCTGGGTGCCATGCAGGAGCAGCTGCGCAGCATCGTCGTGGAAGTGCGCGGCAATGCGGAGCAGGTGGCATCCGCCAGCTCGCAGATCGCGGCCGGCAACAGCGACCTGGCCCAGCGCACCGAGCAGCAGGCATCGGCCCTGCAGATGACGGCTTCGTCCATGGACCAGCTCGACTCCACCGTGCGCGGCAATGCCGATCACGCAGAGAAGGCCAACCTGCTGGCTTCGTCCGCCAGCGACATCGCCACGCGCGGTGGCGATGCCATCTCGGCCGTCGTGGGCACCATGCGCAGCATCCAGGATGCGTCCGAGCGCGTGGTCAGCATCATCGAGGTGATCGACGGCATCGCGTTCCAGACCAATATTCTTGCGCTCAATGCGGCCGTGGAGGCCGCGCGGGCCGGCGAACAGGGCCGGGGCTTTGCCGTGGTCGCCGCCGAGGTGCGCACGCTGGCCCAGCGCAGCTCGGGCGCTGCGCGGGAAATCCGTGACCTGATCCAGGCCAACGCCCAGCGCGTGGCCCTGGGGGCCGAGGAGGTGGACAGCGCGGGTGCGACCATGGCCTCGGTGCAGGAGGTGATTGCCAAGGTCTCGCGCATGATCGGCGCCATCAGCCACTCCAGCGGCGAACAGAGCGCGGGCGTGAGCCACGTCAACAGCGCCATCGTCCGCATCGAGGAAGGGACCCAGCAGAACGCCGCCCTGGTGGAGCAGACCAGTTCGGCCGCCGAGAGCCTGCGCAAGCAGGCCCATCAGCTGGTGGAACTCATGGCGCGTTTCAGGACGGCCTGAACGCGTTGGCCGGGGCCGGGCGCAGCCGGTCGTGGAGCGCTGCCAGCACCAGGGTGGCTGCCACGGGCAGGGCCCAGCCCATGCCGTTGCCCGGCAGGCTGTTCAGGAAGGCCGGCAGCCAGTCCTGCCAGCCGGCCGCCTTGGCGGCATCGACAAGACCGAACACCAGCGCCACGGCCAGCACCGGCGCGAACACGCGCTGCGCATTGCGCCACAGGCCTGACAGCAGGCTCAACACCACCAGGGCGATGGCCAGCGGATAAATGCCCACCAGCACGGGGCCGGACAGGGCGATCAGCTGGGCCAGACCCTGGTTGGACACCAGGATGCACGCCAGCCCAATGGCCACCACCACCGCGCGGTAGGGCAGGCGCAGCATCTCGCTGAAGTAGGCGCCACAGGCGCTGACCAGGCCCACGGCCGTGGTCAGGCAGGCCAGGGAAATCACCACGGCCAGCAGCAGGCTGCCGATGGGGCCGAAGGTGTGATCCACGTAGCGCGTGAGGATGAGCACGCCGGTCTGCGCCTGCGGGGCGATGGACTGGCTGGTGGCGCCCAGATGGATCAGCGACAGATACACCAGACCCAGGCCCACGGCCGCGATCACGCCCGCGATGATGGCGTAGCGCGTCTGCAGCCCGGTGTGGGAGATGCCCCGGTCCCGGATGGCGTTGACGATGACGATGCCGAAGGCCAGGGCGCCCAGCGCGTCCATGGTCTGGTAGCCCTCCAGAAACCCTTCGGTCAGGGGCGCGACCAGGTAGTCGCCGCTGGCGCTGGTGGCGGCACCGGCCGGCAGCAGCACGGCGGCGGCACCCAGCACCACCAGGGCCAGGATCAGCACGGGCGTGATCAGCTTGCCGATGGTGTCGATCAGCTTGCCGGGGAACAGGGACAGGCCCATGACCAGCACAAAGTACACCGCCGAGTAGATGAACAGCGCAGTGCTGCTGTGGCCCACGAAGGGCGCAAAGCCCATCTCGAACGACACGGTGGCCGTGCGCGGCGTGGCAAACAGCGGGCCGAGGATGAGATAGATCAGCAGGCCCAGCACCATGCCGGCCTTGCGGCCCACGGGCGAGGTCAGCGCATCGAGCCCGCCGCCCACGCGCGCCAGCGCCACCACGGTGAGCAACGGCAGGCCCACGCCCGTGAGCAGAAAGCCCGTGGCCGCAGCGGCCGCGTGCTCGCCGGCGCCCTGGCCGACCATGGGCGGAAAGATGATGTTGCCCGCGCCGAGGAACAGCGCAAAGGTCATGAAGCCTAGGGCGATAAGGTCCCGGGTCTTGAGTGTTTGCATGGATGCAGAAATGAAAAGGTCCCGCCTTGCCGCATGGCAGGCAGTTCCGGAAACGGTGGGAGGCGCGGAGCGGATGGGGCAGCAATGGCGCAGGCCCGATGGCCGCGCATGCCGCGCGGCCGGCTCCGCAAAGGGCAGCATTTTAGGGCGGCGGCCCGAAGCGGGTGAAAAATGTCAGTGATTGCTCTTGATGAGGTGCATGCAAACCATTCATGTCATATAAGTGACATGCCTTCAGGCGATGGCCAGGATCCCGGCTGGCGATCCATGGCTTCATCCCCCGCGGCCAGGTACAGGCATCAGGGGCTGGCGCACCCGCTGCCGCCATGGCGTGGACAATGGCGTCATGGTTTTGCAACTGCATCTGTTCCCCTCGGCAGCGCACCCGGCACACGGGCTGCCGAACGCCTTCTGCGCGGCGCTGCCTGCGACGGAGCTGGCCCATGGCTGATCTGTTCACCCAGGAGCCCTCCGCACCACTGGCCGAAGCCCTGCGGCCCAAGACCCTGGACGAGGTCGTGGGCCAGTCCCATCTGCTGGGCGAGGGCAAGCCGCTGCGCCTGGCCTTCCAGTCAGGCAAGCCGCATTCCATGATCTTCTGGGGGCCGCCCGGCGTGGGCAAGACCACGCTGGCCCGGCTCACGGCCACGGCCTTCAAGTGCGAGTTCATTGCGCTGTCGGCGGTGTTCTCCGGGGTCAAGGACATCCGCGCGGCCATGGAGCAGGCGCAGCAGAACCTGGCCATGGGCCGGCACACCATCCTCTTCGTGGACGAGATCCACCGCTTCAACAAGTCCCAGCAGGATGCGCTGCTGCCCTATGCGGAAAGCGGGCTGGTCACCTTCATCGGCGCCACCACGGAAAACCCTTCCTTCGAGGTGAACTCGGCCCTGCTGTCGCGTGCGCAGGTCTATGTGCTGCAGTCCCTGACCGACGATGAACTCAGGCAACTGCTGCAGCGGGCGCAGGAAAAGGCTCTGGGCGGCCTGGAGTTCGACGACCTGGCGCGGGACACCATCGTCGGCTATGCCGATGGCGATGCCCGGCGCTTCCTGAACCTGCTGGAGCAATGCCAGACGGCGGCCGGCGCTGCGGGCGTCACGCGGATCGATGCCGAGTTCGTGCAGAACGCGCTGACCTTGAATGCCAGGCGCTTCGACAAGGGCGGCGACAACTTCTACGACCAGATCTCGGCCCTGCACAAGTCCGTGCGCGGCTCCCATCCCGATGCGGCGCTGTACTGGCTCACGCGCATGCTCGATGGCGGCGCCGATGCGCGCTACCTGTCGCGGCGCATCGTGCGCATGGCCTGGGAGGATATCGGCCTGGCCGATCCGCGTGCCATGCAGATCGCCAACGACGCGGCCCTGACCTATGAGCGCCTGGGCAGCCCCGAGGGCGAGCTGGCGCTGGGCCAAGCCGTCATCTACCTGGCCATGGCCGCCAAGAGCAACGCCGGCTACAACGCCTACAACAAGGCCCGGGCCTTCGTGAAGCAGGACAGGAGCCGCGAGGTGCCCGTGCACCTGCGCAACGCGCCCACCAAGCTCATGAAGGAGCTGGGCTACGGCCATGAATACCGCTACGCGCACGACGAGCCCAACGCCTACGCGGCCGGCGAGACCTATCTGCCCGAAGGCATTGCGGAGCCGGGCTGGTACCAGCCCGTGCCCCGGGGCCTGGAGATCAAGATCGGCGAGAAGCTGGCCGTGCTGCGCAAGTGGGACGAAGAGGCAGGCGGCGCATAGCCGAAGCCGGTGAGGGCAGGCCGGTGCCGGGGCTAGGCGCCCGGGCCGGGCTCCACCGCCACGTCGCGCGCGTGCAGGGGGGCGTGGCACTCCGAGCAGACGACCAGGGGATCGAACGTGTGGCCGCACAGCGTATGCCGGTGCAGCAAGGGCCGGCCTTCCTCGCCGGACATGTGTACATCACCCCAGTGCACGATGGCCATGACCACGGGATGCAGGTCCAGCCCCTTGGGCGTGAGACGGTACTCGTGCCGTACCGGCGCCTCCTGGTAGGCCACCTTCTTGAGCACGCCTGCCTCGACCAGCCTGGCCAGCCTGTCCGACAGCATGGGGCGTGAAATGCCCAGGCGCCCCAGGAATTCATCAAAACGGCGTATGCCCAGAAAGCAGTCGCGCAGCACCAGCAGTGTCCAGCGGTCGCCGATGACCGAGACCGTGCGTGCGATGGAGCAGCGCTCCTCTTCCAGTTCGTTCCATTTCATTGGGCAGTTCCCCGCTTGACGGGTTCTGATTTTAAACCTACCGTGCATTTAGTTCAAAAAATGAACTGACCAATCATCCACGGAGATCCCATGACCGACAAGAAAGCCATTCTCGTGATCGGCGCTGGCGACGCCACGGGCGGCGCCATCGCCCGGCGTTTTGCGCGCGAAGGCTATATCGCCTGCGTCACGCGCCGCGACGCGGACAAGCTCCAGCCCCTGGTCGAACAGATCCGCGCTGCCGGCGGTCAGGCCCATGGTTTTGGCAGCGACGCGCGCAAGGAAGAGGAAATGGTGGCCCTGGTGCAGAAGATCGAGGCCGAGATCGCACCCATCGAGGTCGCCGTCTTCAACATCGGCGCCAACGTGCGCTTCGGCATCACCGAGACCACGGCGCGCGTCTACTTCAAGGTCTGGGAGATGGCCTGCTTCGCCGGCTTCCTGATGGGGCGGGAGGCGGCCAGGGTGATGCTGCCGCGCGGCCGGGGCACCATCATCTTCACGGGCGCCACCGCCAGCCTGCGCGGGCGCGAAGGCTTTGCGGCGTTTGCCGGCGCCAAGCACGGCCTGCGCGCCCTGGCCCAGAGCATGGCGCGCGAGCTCTGGCCCAAGGGCATCCATGTGGCGCATCCCGTGATCGACGGCGCCATCGACACGGAGTTCATCCGGAGCAACTTTCCCGAGCGCTATGCCCTCAAGCAGCAGGACGGCATCCTCAATCCCGACCACATCGCCGACCTCTACTGGCAACTGCACCAGCAGCCGCGCGACGCCTGGACGCATGAAACCGAAATCCGTCCCTGGATGGAGTCCTGGTAGGCCCTTCAGCCATTTCCGCCCCTTCAGCCCCTTCAGCCAGTTCGCTTCGATGCTCCATCCCATTTGATGCAGGCCGTGCCATGAAACCCAACGTGCAATTTCTCTTCGACTTCGGCAGCCCCAACGCCTATCTCTGCCACCAGGTCATCCCCGCAATCGAGGCGCGCAGCGGCATCCGCTTCGACTATGTGCCGGTCCTGCTGGGCGGCCTGTTCAAGCTGGCCAACAACCGCTCACCGGCCGAGGCGAATGCCGACATTCCCAACAAGCGCGCCTATGAGGCGCTGGAACTGCAGCGCTTCGTGCAAAGGCATGGGCTCACGCGCTTCCGGATGAATCCGCACTTTCCCGTCAACACCCTGCAGATCATGCGCGGGGCCGTGGCGGCGCAGGGCCTGGGCTGCTTCGAGCGTTATGTGGATGCGGTGTTCTCCAGCATGTGGGAGAAGGGCTGCAAGATGGACGACGCCCAGGTGATCGGCACCGAGCTGTCCGGGGCGGGCCTGGACGCCCCAGCCCTGATCGCCGCAAGCCAGACACCCGAAGTCAAGGCCCGGCTGCTGGCAAATACCGAGCAGGCCTTCCACCGTGGCGCTTTTGGATCGCCCACCTTTTTTGTTGGCGACGAGATCTACTTCGGCAAGGACCGCCTGCGCGATGTGGAGGAACAAGCGCTGCGGGCCTGAAGCCAGCCTCAGGCCGATCGCCCGTCGTAGCGCGTGATGCGCAGCGCCTCGGGGTCCACGCCTTCCAGGCAGCGCACGTTGACGGCCGCCATGTGCCGGCCCTGGGGATCGATGGCCTCGCCGAACGGATGGATGCCGCAGGTAGGGCAGAAGCGGTGCTGGATCAGGTGCCGGTGGAAGGTGTAGGTGCGCATCTGCTCCTCGGGCGTGCTCAGTTGCAGTTGTTCGCGGGGCACGAACCACATGAGGGCGCCCTTGCGCGCGCAGATGGAGCAGTTGCAGGCCATGGCCTGCGTGAGTTCGCCTTCCACATCGAAAGCGATGCCGCCGCAGTGGCAGCTGCCGTGGTATTTCATCGGGGTTCTCCGTGGCCACCGCGGGCTGGCGGCACTGCCGTTGATGGTAGGAGTTCATGCTGGCCACGGCAAATTGCTGCAGTGCTACATAAGAGCGTTTGGCTTGTAAAGCCTCGGAAAACCCCCCCTGCAACAAGGCGTTGCAGGCCACCGGGGGGTGCCTAGAATCGCCAATCCCCTGCGGTTTCCGGGCCACAAGCCAGGATGCGGCGGGAGAGCTTCCACCACCATGGCATTGCTGGCTCCGTTCGTTTGGATGCGAGGCACGCTGAATGTCTCCATCCTGGACTAAGGGGAGAGCGCATATGGACATACTGCTTCAGCAGGTCATCAACGGATTGGTCCTGGGCAGCATGTACGCCCTGATCGCCCTGGGCTACACCATGGTGTACGGCATCATCCAGCTCATCAACTTCGCCCATGGCGAGGTGCTCATGGTCGGCGCGCTGACCAGCTGGAGCTGCATAGGCCTGATGCAGGAGGCCATGCCCGGTGCGCCGGGCTGGCTGATCCTGCTGCTGGCGACCGTGATCGCCTGCGTGGTGGCCGCGGCACTGAATTTCGTGATCGAGAAAGTGGCCTACCGCCGCCTGCGCAGCAGCCCGCGCCTGGCGCCGCTGATCACGGCCATCGGCGTCTCGCTGCTGCTGCAGACGCTGGCCATGATCATCTGGAAGCCCAACTACAAGGCCTATCCCACGCTGCTGCCGAGCACGCCCTTCGAGATCGGCACGGCGGTGATCACGCCCACCCAGATCCTGGTGCTGGTGGTCACGGCGATCGCGCTGGCATCGCTGACCTATCTGGTCAACTACACCAAGCTCGGGCGCGCCATGCGGGCCACGGCCGAGAATCCGCGCGTGGCGGCCTTGATGGGCGTCAAGCCCGACGTGGTGATCTCGGCCACCTTCATCATCGGCGCCGTGCTGGCGGCCATCGCGGGCATCATGTACGCCTCCAACTACGGCACGGCCCACCACACCATGGGCTTTCTGCCGGGGCTCAAGGCCTTCACGGCGGCCGTGTTCGGCGGCATCGGCAACCTGGCCGGCGCCGTGGTCGGCGCCATGCTGCTGGGGCTGATCGAGTCCATTGGCTCGGGCTACATCGGCGACCTCACGGGCGGCGTATTGGGCAGCCACTACACCGACATCTTCGCCTTCATCGTGCTCATCATCATCCTGACGCTGCGCCCCTCGGGCCTGCTGGGTGAGCGTGTGGCCGACCGCGCCTGAGGAGACCCGCATGAACAGCAAGAAGACCGTGCAATGGATTCTGGGCGGCCTGGCGCTGATGGTGCTGCCGCTGGTGCTGCAGTACTTCGGCAATGCCTGGGTGCGCATCGCCGACCTGGCCCTGCTCTATGTGCTGCTGGCACTGGGCCTGAACGTGGTGGTGGGCTATGCAGGCCTGCTGGACCTGGGCTACGTGGCCTTCTATGCCGTGGGCGCCTACATGTTTGCGCTGATGGCCTCGCCGCATCTGGCGGATACCTTCGAGGGCTTTGCCGCCATGTTCCCTGACGGGCTGCATACCTCCATCTGGCTGGTGATACCGCTGGCGGCGCTGCTGGCGGGCATCACGGGAATACTGCTGGGCATCCCGGTGCTCAAGCTGCGCGGGGACTACCTGGCCATCGTCACGCTGGGCTTCGGCGAGATCATCCGCATCTTCATGAACAACCTGGACCAGCCGGTCAACATCACCAACGGCCCCAAGGGCATAGGCCAGATCGACTCGGTGAAGATTCTGGGCCTGGACCTGGCCAAGCGCCAGGAGATCTTCGGCTACGACATCAGCTCGGTCACGCTGTACTACTACCTGTTCCTCTTCCTGGTGCTCGTCAGCATCGTGATCTGCTGGCGCCTGCAGGACTCGCGCATCGGCCGTGCCTGGATGGCCATCCGCGAGGACGAGATCGCCGCCAAGGCCATGGGCATCAACACGCGCAACATGAAGCTGCTGGCCTTCGGCATGGGCGCTTCCTTCGGTGGTGTCTCGGGCGCCATGTTCGCGGCCTTCCAGGGCTTCGTCTCGCCCGAGTCGTTCAGCCTCATGGAGTCCATCATGATCGTGGCCATGGTGGTGCTCGGCGGCCTGGGCCATCTGCCGGGCGTGATCCTGGGGGCTGTGCTGCTGTCGGCCCTGCCCGAGGTGCTGCGCTATGTGGCCGGTCCCTTGCAGCAGATGACCGACGGGCGGCTTGACGCCTCCATCCTGCGCCAGTTGCTGATCGCACTGGCCATGATCGTCATCATGCTGATGCGTCCGCGCGGCCTGTGGCCGTCGCCCGAGCATGGCAAGAACCTGCCGCACCAGTCCTGAGCATGGAGACAACGCAGATGGCGAACACGGCAGACAACGGCTCCACCTCTCCGGTGCTCAGGGTTTCGGGCATTTCCAAGCGCTTTGGCGGACTGCAGGCCCTGTCCGATGTGGGCATGACCATTGGCCGGGGCCAAGTCTACGGCCTGATCGGTCCCAACGGCGCGGGCAAGACCACTTTCTTCAACGTGATCACGGGCCTGTACACGCCCGACAGCGGCAGCTTCGAGCTGGCCGGCAAGGCCTACGAGCCCTCGGCCGTGCACAAGGTGGCCAAGGCCGGCATTGCGCGCACCTTCCAGAACATCCGGCTGTTTGCCGAGATGACGGCGCTGGAGAACGTGATGGTCGGGCGCCATTTGCGCACGCATTCGGGCCTGATCGGCGCGGTGTTCCGCACGCCCGGCTTCAAGGCCGAGGAAGCCGCGATACGCGCGCGGGCCCGCGAACTGCTGGACTACGTGGGTATTTCCAAATACGCCGACTTCAAGGCCCGTACGCTGAGCTACGGCGACCAGCGCCGCCTGGAGATCGCGCGGGCGCTGGCCACCGACCCGCAACTGATCGCGCTGGACGAGCCTGCCGCCGGCATGAACGCCACCGAGAAGGTGCAGCTGCGCGAGCTGATCGACCGCATCCGCCGGGACCAGCGCACCATCTTGCTGATCGAGCACGACGTGAAGCTGGTCATGGGCCTGTGCGATCGCGTCACCGTGCTGGACTATGGCAAGCCCATCGCCGAAGGCACGCCGGCCGAGGTGCAGAAGAACGACAAGGTGATCGAAGCCTATCTGGGCACCGGAGGACACTGAACCATGGGTGAGCAAGTGCAAGACAAGGGCGTGTCCGCGCCGGTGCTGTTGAAGGTCCATGGACTGAAGGTGGCCTATGGGGGCATTCAGGCCGTCAAGGGCGTGGATTTCGAGGTCCGCCAGGGCGAGCTGGTCTCGCTGATCGGCTCCAACGGGGCGGGCAAGACCACGACCATGAAGGCCGTCACGCGCAGCCTGCAGATGGCGGATGGCGACGTGCACTACCTGGGCCGCAGCATCCGCAACGTGGGCGCCTGGGATCTGGTGGCCCAGGGCCTGGTCATGGTGCCGGAGGGGCGCGGCGTGTTCGCGCGCATGACCATCACCGAGAACCTGCTCATGGGCGCCTACACGCGCAACGACAAGGCCGGCATTGCCGCCGACATCGAGCGCATGTTCGGCATCTTCCCGCGCCTGAAGGAGCGCCGCGACCAGCTGGCCGGCACCATGTCGGGTGGCGAGCAGCAGATGCTGGCCATGGCGCGCGCGCTGATGAGCCAGCCCAAGGTGCTGCTGCTGGACGAGCCCTCCATGGGCCTGTCGCCCATCATGGTGGACAAGATCTTCGAGGTGGTGCGCGATGTGCATGCGCTGGGCGTGACGCTGGTGCTGGTCGAGCAGAACGCCAGCCGTGCGCTGGCGCTGGCCGATCGCGGCTATGTGATGGAGTCCGGCCTGATCACCATGACCGGGCCCGGCCAGACCCTGCTCAGCGATCCGCGCGTGCGGGCCGCCTACCTGGGCGAGTGAACTCCGGGGCAGCCGCCTGCGCAGAGGTTGCTGGAATGTCCCGTGCCACCGACGGGATATGGCAAAAATATGACGATTTGATGAAGATTCATCGAATGCCCATCGATGCGGGATGTTGCGTATCTGTGCGATGAAGCAGGTTTTTCGAGAAAATTCGCGCAAAAAAGCAATTTTTGGAAAGCAATCGAAAAACCGACTTCTGGCGCTGCGGGCGCGATAATTCAGGCCTTCCAGCACCCGGGCGCACCTCACATGAACTGGCTCCAACACATCCCCGTCGGGCTGCAGACCGTGGTCCTGCTGGCCATGAGCAATGTCTTCATGACATTTGCCTGGTATGGGCACCTGAAGAACCACGCCTCGTCGCCCTGGTACGTGGCAGCCCTTGTCAGCTGGGGCATTGCGCTGTTCGAGTACCTGCTGCAGGTGCCCGCCAACCGCATAGGCCACACGCAGTTCAGCGTGGCGCAGCTCAAGATCATCCAGGAGGTGATCACGCTGTCGGTGTTCGCGCCTTTTGCCGTGCTCTACCTGAACCAGCCCCTCAAATGGGACTTCCTGTGGGCTGGCCTGTGCATGGTGGGCGCGGTGTATTTTATTTTTCGCAGCGGCTGACAAGGCAGCGCGCCGGCGCGCAAAAACGCGCTTGGGACTCAAGAGTACACTTCGCCCCGTTCAAGCCGGGAAGCCATGCCAAGCATCCGCAATGTGACGCAGTGAGTCGCCTGGTTCCCACTTTTCCCGGTAAGGAGCATTCATGCTTTTTGGCAAACTATTGCCACGCGAAGGCAATTTCTTCGAGATGTTCAACCAGCATGCCGACCGCATCGTCGATGCCGCGCATGCCTTCTCGCAGCTTGTCGCCAACTACAACGATCCTCATCTTCGCGAGAAGTACAACGAGGACGTGAACAACGCCGAGCGTGCCGCCGACCGCGTGACGCATGACGTCACCAAGGCGCTGCACAAGACCTTCATCACGCCGCTGGACCGCGAGCACATCCACTCGCTGATCAACACCATGGACGACGTGGCGGACCTGATCCAGGACTCGGCCGAGACCATGGCGCTGTACGACGTGCGCCACATGACGGATGAGATCACGCGCCTGACCGACCTGTGCGTGCGCTGCTGCGAGCGGCTGCGCGATGCGGTCAAGCTGCTGTCGCGCATCTCCGATCCATCGGTGGTGGACGCGGCGATGAAGACCTGCGAGGAAATCGACCGCCTCGAATCGGACGCCGACCGCGTGATGCGCTCGGCCATGAGCAAGCTGTTCCGCGAAGAGCCCGATGTGCGCGAAGTCATCAAGCTCAAGGCCATCTACGAGCTGCTGGAGACGGTGACCGACCGCTGCGAGGACGTGGCCAACCTGATCGAGGGCATCGTCCTCGAAAATTCCTGAGCCCTCGCGGAGTCGTTTCGTTATGGAATCCGTACAAGCGGCCCTGTGGGTCGTGATCCTGCTGGTGGTGCTGGCCTTGCTGTTCGACTTCATGAACGGCTTCCACGATGCTGCCAACTCGATCGCCACCGTGGTCTCCACGGGCGTGCTCAAGCCCACGCAGGCCGTGGCCTTCGCGGCCTTCTTCAACGTGGTGGCGGTCTTTGTCTTCCACCTCAGCGTGGCGGCCACCGTGGGCAAGGGGATCGTCCAGCCCGGCATCGTGGACACGCACGTGGTCTTCGGCGCACTGGTCGGCGCCATTGCCTGGAACGTGATCACCTGGCACTACGGCATCCCCAGCAGCTCCTCGCATGCGCTGATCGGCGGCATCGTGGGCGCCGTGATCGCCAAGGCCGGCGCGGGCGCACTGATCGCCAGCGGCATCTGGAAGACCGTGGCCTTCATCTTCGTCTCGCCGCTGCTGGGCTACCTGCTGGGCTCGCTGATGATGGTGCTGGTGGCCTGGATCTGCCGCCGCGCCGCTCCCAACCGGGTGGACCGCTGGTTCCGCCGGCTGCAGCTGGTCTCCGCCGGCGCCTACAGCCTGGGCCACGGCGGCAATGATGCGCAAAAGACCATCGGCATCATCTGGCTGCTGCTGATCGCCACCGGCTATGCCAATGCCGGCGACGCGGAGCCGCCGCTGTGGACCATCGTCAGCTGCTACCTGGCCATCGGCCTGGGCACCATGTTCGGCGGATGGCGCATCGTCAAGACCATGGGCCAGAAGATCACCAAGCTCAAGCCCGTGGGAGGCTTTTGCGCCGAAAGCGGTGGCGCGCTGACGCTGTTCTTCGCGACCTTCCTGGGCGTGCCGGTCTCGACCACGCACACCATCACGGGCGCCATCGTCGGCGTGGGTTCCACCCAGCGTGCCAGCGCCGTGCGCTGGGGCGTGGCAGGCAACATCGTCTGGGCCTGGGTGCTGACGATTCCCGCCAGCGCCTTCGTGGCATCGATTGCCTACTGGATCAGCCTCCAGCTGTATTGAGCCAGAGCCATCGCCAAAAAGAAAGACCGCCAATGGCGGTCTTTCTTTTTGGGAGAGGCATTGCGCATCACTGGGAAATCTTGCGCGCTTCCTCCACCTGGTGCTCGAAGTAGTGCTGGAAGCTGTAGGCAATGCTGGCCATGAGCACGGCGGCGCCCAGCATCAGGGACAGCGCAATGGCAAAGATGGTTGACCAGCCCGTGCGCCCGGCCTGCGCCTGCAAGTCAACGCCGGGGTTGTGGCGCCGGTTCCAGGCTTCGGTGTCGGTCAGCCCGTAGAGGATGGCGCGCAGCGCGCAGCCGGCGATGGTGAAGCCCAGCAGCGGAATCAGCAGCCAGCTGAGCTGGTCGTCCTGCCCCAGTTGCTGGACGCGCTCGATGCCGTACACGCCCAGCGCCGTGGGCACGGGCAGCAGCCAGCCCAGCCAGTCGCCGAAGCCATGCAGATAGAAGCGGTGCAGCCCCAGCGGCCCGCCGACGAAGGCCAGCCAGGTCGTCAGGGTCTTGCTTTTGGAGCGCGCAGCCCCCTGCTGTGCTTGAGCGGGCTGAGGCAAAGGCGTGCTGGGTCGGTTCATGCGCCCATTATTCGGGCGAACTGCGGTTGCCGTCTCCCAGGGTCTTCTCCATGAGAACGATGTCCAGCCAGCGGCCGAACTTCCATCCCATGGAGCTCAGCGTGCCCGCCGGGGTGAAGCCTGCGGCGCGGTGCACGCCGATGGAGCCGGCATTGGCCGAGTCACCGATCACCGCCAGCAGCTTGCGCACGCCGGCCGCCTCGCATTCGCGCGACAGCGCATCGAGCAGCAGGCGGCCCACGCCCTGGCCGCGCGCCGCGTCATGCACGTAGATGGAATCCTCGGCGGAGAAGCGATAGGCCGGGCGCGGCTTGAACCAGTTGGCATAGGCGAAGCCCAGCACCTGGCCCTGTTCGTCCACGGCGACCAGATAGGGCAGGCCCTTGGCCAGCACGTCCGCGCGGCGTGTGGCCATGTCCGATTCGGCAGGCGGATCGGTCTCGAACGTGCCCGTGCCGTGCAGCACGTGGTGGCGGTAAATGGAGGTGATGGCGGCGAGATCGCCGTCCAGGCTTGAGCGAATGGTAGGCATGGAAGGGGAAGTTGGATATAATCGCTGGTTTTACGGCGTGTCGCTGGCCGGGTGGCCATGTCGCGTGTCTCAAACGCCGCAAAACATGTGCAGCCATTCATTGTCTAGTTAATTGTGTGGTGGCTGCGCCCACCCGAAGGAAAATCATGGTCGTCATTCGACTCTCTCGCGGCGGTTCCAAGGCCCGTCCTTTCTACAACATCGTTGCCGCCGACAAGCGCGTGCGCCGCGATGGTTCGTTCATCGAACGCCTGGGCTTCTACAACCCCAACGCCCGTGGCGGCGAAGAGGGTCTGCGCGTTGCTCTGGACCGCGTGAACTACTGGAAGGGCGTTGGCGCGCAGGCTTCCGAGACCGCAGAGCGCCTGATCAAGCAGGCCACCCAGAAGACTGCTGCCTAATTCAGCATCCCTTCTGAAATCGGGTTCCGTTGGCTTGTCTGACGGAGCCCGTTTTTGTTTTCCCCTCCGGATCGCCTTGCACGGATCTGCAACGATCTGCATTGACTGTCCATCTACTGCCTACCGACTGCCATGAGCCACATGCCTGAACTCGAAGCCAGCGTCCTGCCCGCCGATGCCGTGGAGGTCGGGCGTATCGCCGATGCCTGGGGCATCAAGGGCTGGTTCAAGGTGGCCGCCTTCAGTGCCGACCCCGAGGCCCTGTTCACCGCAAAGCAGTGGTATCTGCAGCCCCCCGAGAAGGGTGCGCGGCAGTTCACCGGTACGGTGCTGCTGCCGGTCAAGCAGGCGCGCGTCCACTCCGATTCCGTCGTCGCCACCTCGCCTGTCGTGAACGACCGCAATACCGCCGAGGCCCTGCGTGGCGCGCGCATCTTCGTGGCGCGCAGCGATTTCCCGCAGCCCGAAGATGGCGAGTATTACTGGGTCGATCTGCTGGGCCTGTCCGTGGTCAACCGCGAGGGCGTGGTCCTGGGCGTCGTCCGCGACCTGCTGTCCACCGGTCCGCAGACCGTGCTGGTGCTGGCCTATGAAGAGGATGGCAAGGAGCGCGAGCGCATGATTCCCTTTGTCGATGCCTATGTGGACAAGGTGGATCTGCCGGGCAAGACCATCGTTGCCGACTGGCAGCCCGACTATTGATCGCCGACCTCCATGCGCTTCGACATCATCACGCTGTTCCCTGAGCTGTTCACGCCGTTTCTTGAAAGCGGCGTCACGCGCCGTGCCTATGCCTCGGGCCAGGTCGGCGTGCACCTGTGGAATCCGCGCGACCATGCCCAGGGCAACTACCGGCGCGTGGACGATCGCCCCTTCGGCGGCGGTCCGGGCATGGTGATGATGGCCGAACCGCTGCAGCGCTGCCTGGAGGCGGCCCGGCAGGCGCGCCGCGAGGCCGGCGAGCCCGAGCCGGCTCCCGTGGTGCTGTTCTCGCCGATCGGCACCACGCTGCGCCATGCCGTGGTGGCCGACTGGGCGCAGGGGCAGGGCGCAATCTTGCTGTGCGGCCGCTACGAGGGCCTGGACCAGCGCTTCATCGATACCCATGTCACGCACCAGTTGAGCCTGGGCGACTTCGTGCTGTCTGGCGGCGAGATCGCTGCCATGGCCCTGCTGGATGCCGTCGCGCGGCTGCAGCCCGGCGTGCTCAATGACGAAGGCAGTTTCCAGCAGGACAGCTTCAATCCTGCGCTCGACGGCCTGCTCGATTGCCCGCACTACACCCGCCCCGAAGTCTGGGAAGGGCGGGAAGTGCCGGCGCCACTGTTGTCCGGCCACCACGCGCAGATCGAGCGCTGGCGCCGCGACCAGCGCCTGTCCATCACGGCCAGGCACCGGCCCGAGCTGATAGAGCAGGCGCGCGCCCAGGGCCTGCTCAACGCCAAGGACGAGGGGTTTTTGGCAAAAAACGTCTCCGGGCTATAATCCGCGATTCTTCGATCCTCTATCCGGCCGCTGCTACGAACAAAGCAGCCATGGCGCCAATCCCGGCGCTTGCCAATCCTGGCGCGGACAAGATCGATTGGATGTTGACCATGAATCTGATCCAGATCCTCGAGCAAGAGGAAATCGCCCGTCTGAACAAGACCATCCCCCAGTTCGCCCCCGGTGACACCGTCATCGTGAGCGTGAATGTGGTCGAAGGCAGCCGCAAGCGCGTGCAGGCTTACGAAGGCGTGGTGATCGCCAAGCGCAACCGTGGCCTGAACAGCGGCTTCACCGTGCGCAAGATCTCCAGCGGTGAAGGCGTGGAGCGTACGTTCCAGACCTACTCGCCCCTGATCGCCGGCATCGAAGTCAAGCGTCGCGGTGATGTGCGTCGTGCCAAGCTGTACTACCTGCGCGAGCGCAGCGGCAAGTCGGCCCGCATCAAGGAAAAGCTGCCGTCGCGTGTCAAGGTTTCTGCCGAAGCCTAAGCACCTGCGTCACAGCTGGAAAGCCGCTACAGTCGCCTGTAGCGGCTTTTTTGTTGTCCGGCCGTTGCCCATCACAAGCCTTCATTCGTGTCCTCTCTGCCCGATACCGCCATTCCCGTGCCGACCGGCGGGCCAGTGCCCGCAGCCGTGCCGTCGATCGCCGACCCGCGCATGGCGCAACTGATTGGCAAGGACAGTCACCTGCCTGCCGTGCCCCCCGAAGCCCGCACGCCCGAGGCCCTGCGCCAGCGCTTTGCGCTGCCGCCCCAGTGGGCTCCCGAGGTGGTGCGCGAGAAGCGCTTCAGCGATCGCCAGCCCACCGATGCCGCCGTGCTCGTGCCCATCGTGATGCGCCCCGAACCCACGGTGCTGCTGACCGAGCGCACGGCCCACCTGTCCACGCATTCGGGGCAGGTGGCATTTCCGGGCGGCAAGCGCGATCCGGAGGATGCCTCTGCCCAGGCCACGGCCCTGCGCGAGGCGCATGAGGAAGTCGGACTGGCCGCCAGCGATGTGCAAGTGCTGGGCACGCTGCCCATCTACATCACGGGCACGGCCTTCCTGATCACGCCGGTGGTGGCCCTGGTCGATCCCCGGGCGCACCTCAATCCCAATCCCTACGAGGTGGCGGATGTGTTCGAGGTGCCGCTGGCCTTCCTGCTCGATCCTGCCAACCATGAGCGCCACTCCATGGTCTGGAACGGCGTGCCGCGCGAATGGTTTGCAATGCCCTACCAGGATGGTGATCGCCAGCGCTACATCTGGGGCGCCACGGCCGGCATGCTGCGAAATCTTTACCGATTCCTGTCGGCCTGATGCCCGGATCGCGGGCCGTGCCACCCCGGGGTCACTGACCTGTCTGCATGCGCCAGTATGATGGCCGGATGAGTTTCTTTGCCATTCTGATCGCCTTGCTGATCGAGCAGGCGCGCCCGTTGACGCCGGCCAATCTTGTGCACACAGGCTACAGAGCCTGGACGGTTTCGGTGCGCCGCAACTTCGATGCCGGCCAGGCGCACCATGGCTGGCTGGCCTGGACCGTGGCGGTGGCATTGCCCTGCGTGCTGGTGACGGGCATCTACCTGCTGCTGCTGTGGGGCGTGGGCTGGCCGCTGGCCATGGTCTGGAATGTGGCCGTGCTCTATGTGACGCTGGGCTTTCGCCAGTTCAGCCACCACTTCACACGCATCCGCGATGCGCTGGATGCAGGCGATGAGTATGCCGCGCGCGAGGCGCTGGCTCACTGGCAGCAGGTCGATGCCAGCGAGGTGCCGCGCAGCGAGGTCGTGCGCCATGTGATCGAGTACTCGGTGCTGGCCGCGCATCGCCATGTGTTTGGCGTTCTGTTCTGGTTCTCTGCGCTGGCAGCGCTGGGGCTGGGTCCGCTCGGCGCCGTGTTCTACCGCATGACCGAGCACCTGTCGCGCTCCTGGTCGCGCAAGGGCCTGGTGGGCGGCACCCAGGTCAGTCCCCAGTTGCAGCACACCTCCCGGCTGGCCTGGACCGTGATCGACTGGTTGCCTGCACGGTTGACGGCGCTGTCCTTTGCCGTGGTTGGCAGCTTCGAGGAAGCCATCGAAGGCTGGCGCTTCCATGCCCAGCGCTTTCCCAACGACAACGATGGCGTGATCCTGGCCGCCACCTCGGGTGCCATCAACGTGCGCCTGGGCGGCGAGGCGCTCAAGCGCCGCGAAGGCATCTCGGTGACCCGCGACGACGGCGAGGAGATCGATCTCGATGTGGACAGCGAAGCCACGCCCGGCCGCGAGCCCGAGATCGGCCATCTGCGCAGCGTGGTCGGCCTGGTCTGGCGTTCGGTCGTGGTCTGGCTGCTGCTGCTGGCCCTGCTGTCGCTGGCGCGTTTGCTGGGCTGATCGCTGCGCCGCAGAAGGCGAGCCCTGCCTGTCTTGCCAGGCAGCAGCCCGCCCTTCCTGATGCAGCCGGGTCGTTGTTTTGAGGAGGTCAGTACTTCTGCGCCTGGCTCAATTCATCGAACAGCTCGGCGTAGATGTAGTAGCGGTTGGCGCTGATGTCGTGGTCGGCATCCATTCCGGTTTCCTCGTCTTCCACGCGCGGCATGACGGCGCATCCCGGCTCGTGCAGGTGGGTGCAGTTGTAGAACTTGCATTCCTGCGCGTGGGCGCCGATGTCGGGCATGCAGCGGGGCAGGTCCGTGGGCTCTATGTGGCGCAGGCCGAATTCCTGGAAGCCCGGTGAGTCGATCAGCGCCGTGGTGCGCTCTTCGTCCATCCAGTACCAACTGGTCGTGGTGGTCGTGTGCTTGCCGGAGTTCAGCGCCTGCGAGATCTCGTTGGTGGCCGCGCGTGCGCCGGGCACCAGCAGGTTGATCAAGGTGCTTTTGCCCGAGCCGGACGGGCCCAGGACCAAGGTGGCCTTGCCCTTGAGGTGTTGCATCAGCAACTGCCGGTCGGCCTCGCCTTCGTTGGCCAGCGACAGCGACAGCACCTCGTAGTGCGGCGTTTCCTGGCCCAGGTACATCTCGCGATAGGGCTTCAGGCGCTCCCAGGCATCGGCGAAGGGCTCGGCCAGGTCACGCTTGTTCAGGGCGATCAGGGGCTTGATGTGGGTGGCTTCGGCGGTGATGAGGGCACGGGCCAGCTGGCTTTCGGAGAACACCGGCTCGGCCGCGATCAGGATCAGCACCTGGTCGATGTTGGCCGCAAAGGACTTGGTGCGTATCTCGTCCTGGCGGTAGAACAGGTTGCGCCGTTCCAGCACCTTCTCTATGGTGCCTTCCTCGCCCTGGCCGGCGGGTGGCAATTGCCAGCGCACGCGGTCGCCGACCACGGTCTGGCTCTTCTTGCCGCGCGGATGGCAGATGTGGCGTGCGCCTTCTTCGGTCTCGACCACGCAGTGGCGGCCATGGCTGGAGACGACCAGGCCTTCTCGCAATGCGGAGCGCTCAGCCATGGGATGCCGGGGTGGGATTCATGGACGCTCCAGCAGCGCATCGATGCGGCGGGCGCACTCGATGTCGGTGGACGAGATGCCGTTCACGTCATGCGTGTTCAGGCGCACGCCGCAACGGCCGTAGCTCACGGTCAGGTCGGGGTGGTGGTCCTGCTGGTGGGCGATCAGGGCCAGCGCGTTCACGAAGGCCATGGTCTCGTAGTAATTGGCAAAGGCGTAGCTCTTGGCGATGGCATCGCCATCGAGCTGCCAGCCCGGCAGGCCCGCCAGTGCGGTGCGCAATTCGTCCGGCGTCAGCGCGCGGCGCTGCTGCGTGGACCAGTCCTGTTGTTGCAAGCGTTGTGTGCTCATGGTGGATGTGAAAGGGTCAGGTCGGAGAAGGCATGCGCGCCAGCCGGGCGAGGGCGGGCGGATGCGAGTAGTAAAAGCCCACGTACCAGGGATCGGGCGTGAGCGTTGAAGCATTGTCCTCGTACAGCTTGAGCAGTGCCGAGGCCAGATGGGCGCCGCTGGCCTGTTGCATGGCATAGGCATCGGCTTCGAACTCGTCGCGGCGCGACAGGGCCGAGAACAGCGGGGTGACAAAGAAGCTGAACACCGGCACTGCCAGCAGGAACAGCAGCAGTGCCACGGCCTCGTTGCCGGCGCCTATCCCGCCATGGCCCAGCGCAAGGTCCAGGCCGGGGCGCACGCCCAGGCCCAGGTAGAACCACAGCTGCTGCGACAGCCAGCCCAGCAGTGCGAAGCCGGCCAGGCTGGCGGCGAACATCAGCAGCATGCGCTTGAGGATGTGTCGGTGCTTGAAGTGGCCCAGCTCGTGCGCGAGCACGGCCTCCACCTCGTCGGCGTCGAGCTGCTTGAGCAAGGTGTCGAAGAACACCACGCGCTTGGAATGGCCGAAGCCCGTGAAATAGGCATTGGCATGGGCCGAGCGGCGGCTGCCATCCATCACGAACAGGCCCTTGGCCGTGAAGCCGCAGCGCTGCATCAGCGCGCTCACGCGCTCCTTGAGCGTGCCTTCGGCCAGTGGTTCGAACTTGTTGAACAGCGGTGCGATGAAGGTCGGAAAGATCCACATCAGCAGCAGGTTGAACGCCGTCCACACGGCCCAGGCCCACAGCCACCACAGGTCGCCGGCCGAGCCCATGAGCCACAGGATCAGCGCCGCCAGGGGAAGGCCGATGGCCGCGCCCATGGCGGAGGACTTGATGGCATCGGTCAGCCACAGCCGCAGCGTCATCTGGTTGAATCCAAAGCGCTGCTCCAGCACAAAGGTCTGGTAGAGCGACAGCGGCAGCTCCACCAGCCCGGAGATCAGGGCAAAGCCGGCCAGCAGTGCCAGTTGCTGCCACAGGCCGGCGCCCATCAGTTCCAGCAGCCACTGGTTGAGCGCGTCGAGCCCGCCCAGCAGCGTCCATGCGAGCAGCACCACGGCGCCCAGCGTCATCTCGATCAGTGCGATGCGGGCCTTGGCCAGCGTGTAGTCGGCGGCCTTTTGATGGGCCGCGAGGCTGATGCGTTGCGCAAAGGCCTCAGGCACCTCGGCCCGATGGCGGGCCACATGGCGGACCTGGCGCGAGGCCAGCCAGGCGCGCAGCAGCCACTGGGCGAGCACGGCTGCGGCAAACAGCAGGGACAGCGTCGAGGAAAAATCGGGGTTGAAGGCCATGTGGCCGCAGTGTAGGCGACAATTTGGGCCATGTCCGAAGCCTCCGAAGCCGCCAGCGCTTGCATTCCCGTCCCCGCCGAACCCGGCACGTCCATCACCCTGGCCAAATCCGATCTCAACCTCGTCTGGCTCGACTGCGAGATGACCGGGCTGCAGCCCGATACCGATCGCATCATCGAGATCGCCGTGGTCGTCACCAGTCCGGACCTGGCCATTCGCATCGAAGGGCCGGTATTTGCCATCCATCAGGCAGATGCGCTGCTCGATGGCATGGATGCCTGGAACAAGGGCACGCATGGCAGGAGCGGCCTGATCGATCGCGTCAAGGCATCGACCATCAGCGAGGCCGATGCGGAGGCTGCGCTGATCAAGTTCCTCTCGCAGTACGTTCCCAAGGGCAAGGCCCCTCTGTGCGGCAACAGCATCGGGCAGGACAGGCGCTTCATGGAGCGCTACATGCCCAAGCTCAACAACTTCTTCCACTACCGCAATGTCGATGTCAGCACCCTCAAGGAACTGGCCAGGCGCTGGAAGCCCGACGCCTACGCCTCCTTCAAGAAGGCCCAGCGCCACACCGCACTGGCCGATGTGCACGAGTCCATCGATGAGCTGGCGCACTACCGCGCGCGCCTGCTGAGCGTCTGAATCTGGCGGCCCCGGCCATTTTTTGTGCCAGGGGCTTGCGGGAAAACCCGGGGAGTGCGACAATCTACAGCTTGCCCCCATCAACAAGGGGCAATTTGCACATCTCCATCACACAAGGGCCCCTGCGCTGTGTGTCTGTGGTCGGTGTCCATAGACCACCATGAAGGCTTTCATGGATGGCGGGACCACCGGTTTCGGACCAGCCGAAAATGCCCATCCGCCCTTTTGCGAAGGGCCGGTTAAGTCTGACGGTGGATGTTGACCCAACCGTCGAGAAAAGCGTGCCAGATCGCTGACTGCGCGTGCTTTTCGTTAGAGCCATTCATGAACGATATCTCTCAAGAGCAGGGCATCATTGCCGCTGCCGATTCCTCTTTTGCTTCCGCCGCTGAAGCATCTTCCGTGCTGAACGCCGCCGTTGCCAGCGCCGAGCAGGCCGCCGAATCCCTGGCCGCCGCCGAAGTCGTGGAAATCGCCGAAGGCGCCGAGGCTGTTGAAGCAGCCCCCGAACTGCCCAATGCCTTCATCGAGCTGGGCCTGGCTGAAGAGCTGGTCCGTGCCGTTGCCGATCTGGGCTACACCCAGCCCACGGCCGTGCAGGCGCAAGCCATTCCCCTGGCCATGGGCAGTGATGACCAGGCCTTCATCGACCTGATGGTGTCCAGCCAGACCGGCTCGGGCAAGACCGCTGCCTTCCTGCTGCCCGTGCTGCACACGCTGATCCAGCAAAAGGCTGACGAAGAAGCCGCCATCCGCGCCGAATATGACCGCCAGTGCGCCGAAGCAACGGCCAGCGGCCAGCCCACGCCCAAGCGCAACAAGCGCAAGGACCCCACGAATCCCCGCAACTTCAAGGCAGCCGTTCCCGGCGCCCTGATCCTGTGCCCCACGCGCGAGCTGGCACAGCAGGTGGCGCATGACGCCATCGAGCTGGTCAAGCACTGCCGCGGCATCCGCATCGCCAACGTGGTGGGCGGCATGCCCTACCAGCTGCAGATCGCCAAGCTGCAGAACGCCAACCTCGTGGTGGCCACACCCGGCCGTCTGCTGGACCTGCAGCGCTCGATGCAGATCAAGCTCGACCAGGTTCAGTTCCTGGTGGTGGACGAAGCCGACCGCATGCTGGACCTGGGCTTCTCGGACGATCTGGCCGAAGTCAACGACCTGACGGCACAGCGCAAGCAGACCATGATGTTCAGCGCCACCTTCGCGCCCCGCATCCAGCAACTGGCCATGCGCGTGATGCATGACGGCGGCTCCGGCGTGAAGAAGGTCACCATCGACACGCCTCAGGAAAAGCACGCCAGCATCAAGCAGGTGCTGTTCTGGGCCGACAACTCCCAGCACAAGCGCAAGCTGCTGGACCACTGGCTGCGCGACACCACGATCAACCAGGCCATCGTTTTCGCATCGACCCAGGTCGAGTGCGACGGTCTGGCCAATGACCTGCAGCAAGACGGCTTCTCCGCCGTGGCACTGCACGGCGCCCTGAGCCAGGGCCTGCGCAACCGCCGCCTGATGGCGCTGCGCAGCGGTCAGGTGCAGGTGCTGGTGGCTACCGATGTGGCGGCACGCGGCATTGACGTGCCCACCATCACCCACGTCTTCAACTACGGCCTGCCCATGAAGGCCGAGGACTACACCCACCGTATCGGCCGCACGGGCCGTGCCGGTCGCGAAGGTGTGGCCGTCACGTTCGCGGAATTCCGTGACCGTCGTCGCATTTTCGATATCGAGGCCTACAGCCGCCAGCAATTCAAGGCCGAAGTGATTCCTGGCCTGGAACCCGCACAGCGCGCACCCAGCAGCAACGAAGGCCGTGGCGGCCGTCGTGGCGGCGGTGGTTTTGAAAGCCGTGGCGGCGATCGCCGTGGTGCCGGCGGCGGTGGCCGTGGCGGTTTCGGTGGTGATCGTGGCTTTGGCGGCGATCGCGAGCGCAGCTTCGGTGATCGCGGTGGCGATCGTGGCTTCGGCGCACGCCGTGATTCCGAAGGCTATGGCCGCAAGGCTGGCTTCGGTGGCTTCGGCGGTGGCCAGCGCGAAGGCGGCTTCGGCCAGGGCCAAGGTCAGCGCGAAGGCGGCTACAGCCAGGCCCCGCGCGAAGGCGGTTTTGGCCGTGGCGGTGAAGGCCGTGGCTTCAGCGGCGACCGTGGTGCTCCGCGTGGCGGCGATCGCCGTGACGGCGCTCCCCGCGAAGGCGGCTTCCGTGGTGCATCCGGCGAGTCGCGCGGCTTTGGCGGTGGCGAATCCCGTGGCGGCTTCGGTGGCGGCGAGCGCCGTCCTGCCTTCGGCAAGAGCGCTCCCAAGCCTTACTCGCCCCAGGGCGGTGATCGCAAGCGCGTCGTGCGCTGATCGATCTCGGCATAGCATGCAGACCGGCCCTTCGGGGCCGGTTTTTTTTCGGCCATCTGCGTCCTCGCGTGGTGCGGCCTGTCCTTGATGGTGCAGAACCTGCTGTCTGGCGGGCTCTGTGACTGCCATAATCGCGGCGCGGAGGTGCCCTGTGGAGTCTTTGATCGCGTCCAGTGTGGATTTTGAACACATGTTCGAACTGGCCCCCGTCTCGCTATGGCTGGAGGACTACAGCGCGCTCAAGCAGCTGCTCGACCAGTGGCGTGCACAGGGCGTGACCGATCTGCAGGCGCATTTTCTGGCCCACCCCCAGGCGCTGCAGCAGTGCAGCGCTGCGCTCAAGGTGGTGCGCGTCAACCAGCGCACGCTGGACCTGTTCGGCGCCAGTGACCAGCAGACCTTTCTTGCCAGCCTGGGCCAGGTGTTCCGCGATGACATGCACGCGGGCCTGGCCTGCGAGCTGGAGGATCTGTGGCAGGGCTCTCTGAGCTTTGCCAACCGCACCGCCAACTACACGCTGGACGGGCGACGGCTCGATGTGCAGATCCGTGGCCGCATCCTGCCCGGTCATGAAGCGCTTTGGGACTGCGTGCTGGTGTCGCTGGAAGATGTGACGGCCGAGATGCGCAGCGCGCGCCAGCTGCACCGCAGCGAACAGTACTCGCGCGACCTGTTCGAGTACTCGCCCGTGTCGCTGTGGGTCGAGGATTTCAGCGCCATCAAGCGCCTGCTTGACGATGTGCGCGCCCAGGGCATCAGCGACTTCGCCACCTTCCTCAAGGTGCACCCGGAATTCGTCTCGCGCTGCATGCAGGAGATTCGCGTCGTGGACGTGAACCGCCAGACGCTGCGCATGTTCGGTGCCACCGACAAGCTGCAACTGCTGAGCCGGCTGGGCCGCATCTTCCGTGACGAGATGATCGACTCCTTTGCCGATCAGTTGCAGGACCTTTGGAGCGGCAAGCTCGTGCAGCACCGCGAAGTGGTGAACTACGCCCTGTCAGGCGACGCTCTGCACATCCACATGCAGCTGGCCGTGCTCGATGGCCATGCAGATGACTGGGGGCTGGTGCTGCTGTCGCTGGTGGACATCACGGCGCGCAAGAAGGCCGAGGCCTACCTCGAATACCTGGGCAAGCACGATGTGCTGACCCAGTTGCGCAATCGCGCCTTCTATATCGAGGAACTCAATCGCCTGGCACGCAAGGGGCCCTGGCCGCTGGCGGTGATTGCCATCGACATGAATGGCCTCAAGGAGGCCAATGACGAGCATGGCCATGCTGCAGGCGACGACATGCTGCGCCGCGTGGGCGAAGTGCTGACCAAGGCCGTGGATGCGCCTGCCTGCGCGGCGCGCATAGGCGGCGACGAATTCATGGTGCTTTTGCCGGCTTCGGACGAGCGCGGCGCCGAGGCGGTCAAGGAGCGCATCCTCTCGCTGCTGGAGCTCAACAACCAGTTCTATCCGGGCCAGGCGGTCAGCCTGTCCATGGGCGTGGCCTGCTGCGATTCGGGCAGCCAGGTCGAGGCCACCGTCTCGCGCGCCGACCAGGCCATGTATGCCGAAAAGGCGCGCTACTACAAGGAAAGAATGCTGGACCGCCGCGCGGGCCGCGCTTAGCGGTCTTGCAACGCAGTGCCGGTCAGGCCTCCGAGGCATGCCGCCCGATTTCGGGCCAGCGGTGGTGCAGGTAGATCCAGGACGCCAGCCCGATCAGCATCATGCTGATCGAGCCCAGGGCCAGCAGTACGGTCGAATGCATCACCAGCGGTGCAATCATGCCGGCCACGATGCCATTGGCCGTGGAGCCGACCACGGCCTGCAGCGATGAGGCCAGGCCGCGCCGCTCCGGGTGGATGTCCAGCACCAGCAGCGTGACCACGGGCACCATCATGGCCCAGCCGAAGGCGAACACCCCCACGGGAATCAGCGCCCAGCTCACGTGGGCGGGCCAGATCAGGTTGGCGACCAGGTTGATGATGGACACGACGAACATGATCAGAAAGCCATGGCGGATCTGGTGCTTGGGCGGAATGCGCCCGGCCAGACGGCCGCTTACCCATGCGCCGCCCATGATTCCCGAGATCGAGATCACGAAGAACCAGAAGAACTGCTGCGGCTGCAGGTGCAGCAGGTCGCCCAGGAAGGCGGGCGCCGACAGCACATACAGAAACATGCCGTTGAACGGCACGCCGCTGGCAAAGGCCAGCAGCACAAAGCGCGGATCGCTGCACAGCTCCTTGTAGCCGTGCATCAGAGGCTTGAAGCGGAAGGGCTGGCGCTGCGCCTGTGGCAGGGATTCCGGCAGGAATCGCCAGTTGATGCCCCACAGCAGCACGCCCACCAGGGTCAGGAACCAGAACACTGCCGCCCAGCCCAGGTGTATGAACAGCCAGCCGCCCATCACAGGGGCCAGGGCTGGCGCGATGCCAAAGAAGATGGTGATCTGCGCCATCACGCGCTGGGCCTGGGCGGGTGGAAACAGGTCGCGCACCACGGCGCGCGACACCACGATGCCGGCACCCGTGGACAGGCCCTGCAGCGCGCGAAACAGCACCAGCTGCGTGATGTTCTGCGACAGCGCACAGCCCGCCGATGCCAGCGTGAATACGGCCAGCCCCCACAGCACCACGGGGCGGCGGCCAAAGCTGTCGGCCATGGCGCCGTGGAAAAGGTTCATGAAGGCAAAGCCGAACAGATAGGCCGACAGCGTCTGCTGCATCTGCAGCGGCGTGGCGTTCAGGGCCTGGGCGATGCCGGAGAAGGCAGGGATGTAGGTATCGATCGAGAACGGCCCCAGCATGCCCAGGATGGCAAGCAGGACGGCCAGGGCCCAGCGCGGGCCCTGCCAGAGCGGGGAAACATTTTGTGGCATGCAGGCGAGGCGGTTGTGCGTTGCGGAAGACCGCAGGCGCAGAAAAAGGCCGCGCGCGCTTGCGCCTGCGGCAGGGTGACACTGTAGCGGCTTGGCTGGAATCCGGTGTGACGGATGGCTTGGCGAATGGCCTGGGCGATGGAATTGGTTGATAGTTTTTATCTAAATGATGTAAATATCGATAGAATTTATCTTTTGCGCCAGCATGCACAGGTCCGCCGTTGGGGTGGATGGCATGGTTCTGGGCGCTTTCGCCAAGGATCTTTCATGACTGTTTCTCGCCGCACGTTGATATCGGCTCTGGCTCCGGCTGCGTTGCAACTGACTGCCGGCGCTGCCTGGTCCAAGGGCCACCGACTGCAGCTCTCGGCGGCCTATGGCGATGGCATCTTCCACACGCAGAACCTGCGCAACTTCGCGGCGCGCGTGCATGCCGATACCCAGCAGGCGCTGGAGATCGATGTGGTGTCCAACTCTGCGCTCAAGCCCATGGCGCAGGTGCTTCCAGCGCTCAAGCGCAATGAAATCCAGTTCGGCGAAGTTCTCATGTCGTCCTATGTGGATATGCATCCGCTGCTGGGCATGGACTCGCTGCCTTTCATAGTGCGCGGCTTTGACGAGGCCGCGCGCTTGTGGCAACTGACCCGTCCCGTGCTGCAGGAATTTTTGCTGGCTCAGCAGGGTGTGCGCCTGCTGTTTGCCGTGCCCTGGCCGGCGCAGGGCCTGTTCTGCCGGCGTCCGGTCAACAGCATCGTGGACCTCAGGGGGCTCAGGCTGCGTGTGCAAAGCGATGCGACCAAGCGGCTGGCGGAACTCTGGGGAGCGCAGCCGGTGGTGCTCGCGGCCGGTGATCTTGGCATGGTGCTGGAGCAGGGAGGTATTGACGCCATGGTTTCATCCAGTGCCACCGGCGTCGACAGCCAGGCTTGGAAGACCATGAAGGTGTTTCTGGACATCAAGGCCTGGATTCCCAAGAACATGTTGTGCGTCAGCGAACTTGCCTGGAAGGGCTTTGCCGAGCCGGAACGCCAGGCCATCAGCCGTGCCGCCGTGCTGGCCGAGAAAGAAGGCTGGGCGCTGGCCCAGCAGGCCGATGAGCTGGGCAAGAAGGTTCTTGTCGACAACAAGATGTCCGTCACCGCGCCATCGGCGGACCTGCGCCGCATGCTGGATTTGGTGGGGGAGCGCTTTGGCCGGGAGTGGGTGGCCAAGGCTGGCAGCAGCAATATGTCTGTGCTGATGGAATACAACAAGAAAAGGCACTGAGCGCTGTCGCGCCGAGTGCCTTGTTCTGGGTATTGGTGGTGGGCCCTGAGTGATTCGAACACTCGACCAACGGATTAAGAGTCCGCTGCTCTACCAGCTGAGCTAAGAGCCCACGTATTTCTGCGTGGATGCCTGATGAGATCAGGCAAAAAAATTCTTGGTGGGCCCTGAGTGATTCGAACACTCGACCAACGGATTAAGAGTCCGCTGCTCTACCAGCTGAGCTAAGAGCCCCCTCGGGTATTCCGAAGGAATCAGCCTGGATGAATCCAGGCTGAAAAGGAATTTTTGGTGGGCCCTGAGTGATTCGAACACTCGACCAACGGATTAAGAGTCCGCTGCTCTACCAGCTGAGCTAAGAGCCCCAAAAAACAAGTCTGCGCTGCAAACGAGACCGCAATTATGCGGCATTTTTTGTGCGCTTGCAGGAAGACGCGCCAAATTTTTAGTTCATGGGCATGGTGGCGCTGAGCCGGGCCCGCGTGCCACCCGGTGCGCAGCCGCAAAAAAGGCGGCCGAGGCCGCCTTTGGGGTGCTGGCGCGCAGCGCGCTTACATCAGCAGATGTTCGCCTGCGTTGTCACCGCCCAGGATCACGTAGTTGACCTTGCGGATGTCCATCAGCTTCTTGCCGCCGGAGTAGCTGATCGAGCTTTGCACGTCCTGCTCCATCTCGATCAGGGTGTTGGCCAGAAGGCCCTTGACGGGCTCGAGGATGCGCTTGCCCTCCACGTGCTTGTACTCGCCCTTGTTGAAGTCCGAGGCCGAGCCGTAGTACTCCTTGAAGCGTTGGCCGTTTTCCTCGACGGTCTGGCCCGGCGATTCCTCGTGGCCCGCGAACAGCGAGCCGATCATCACCATGGTGGCGCCAAAGCGCACGCTCTTGGCGATGTCGCCGTGGCTGCGGATGCCGCCATCGGCAATGATGGGCTTGGTCGCCACGCGCGCGCACCACTTGAGCGCCGACAGCTGCCAGCCGCCCGTGCCAAAGCCCGTCTTGAGCTTGGTGATGCAGACCTTGCCGGGGCCGATGCCGACCTTGGTGGCGTCAGCGCCCCAGTTCTCCAGGTCGATCACGGCTTCGGGCGTGCCCACGTTGCCGGCGATCACGAAGGACCTGGGCAGCTTTTCCTTGAGGTAGCCGATCATGTTCTTCACGCTGTCGGCATGGCCGTGGGCGATGTCGATGGTGATGTATTCGGGGCACAGGCCTTCGGCGACGAAGCGGTCCACGGTGTCGTAGTCGGGCTTCTTGACGCCCAGCGAAATGGAGGCGAAGCAGCCCTTGCCCTGCATCTCGCGCACGAACTGCACGTTGTCCAGGTCAAAGCGGTGCATCACGTAGAAGTAGCCGTTCTGGGCCAGCCAGGTGCAGATGCTCTCATCCACCACCGTCTTCATGTTGGCCGGCACGGCCGGGATGCGGAAGGACCGACCGCCCAGCTCCACGCTGGCATCACACTCCGAGCGGCTTTCCACGCGGCACTTGCGCGGCAGCAGCAGGATGTTGTCGTAGTCGAAGATTTCCATTTGATTCCAAGCTCCATGAAAGGTCGCGGCAGGAACATCCCTCCGCGATGGGGCGCTTGGCTTGGAGGCCGGTCTTGCGGGCGGCGCGGGCGGGCCGCGTCGCCAGGGCGGCTGTGGCCCGGGCACAAAAAACCGGACCGCAAGAAACTTGGGCCCGGTGATTGATTCTATACGTTGCCGGCGACGGGCCTGGGCACCCTGTCGATATAGCGGTTATAGGGATGGCGTTATGAACCTGCAAGGGCGCGCTGCGCGGGCCTATTGCGGGCCGATTGCGGGCCGATTGCGGGCCGATTGCGGGAAATGCGGCATCGGTTTCCCTGGGGCGCGAGGTGCTTTCTACAATGCCGGGATGTTCCCGATCGATCTGCTCGACGGCGCCTCCGGTGCCGCACCCGCCTCCAACTCCCCTTTGCTGGCCAACCTCAATGAGGAGCAGCTTGCTGCCGTCACGCTTCCGGCCGGCCACGCGCTGATCCTGGCCGGTGCGGGCTCGGGCAAGACGCGGGTGCTGACCACGCGCATCGCCTGGCTGCTGCAGACGGGCCAGGCCACGCCGGGCTCCATCCTGGCCGTGACCTTCACCAACAAGGCGGCCAAGGAAATGCTGGCCCGCCTGTCGGCCATGCTGCCCTACAACGTGCGCGGCATGTGGATCGGCACCTTCCACGGTCTGTGCAACCGGCTGCTGCGCGCCCACCACCAGGCGGCAGGGCTGTCGTCCACCTTCCAGATCCTGGACACGCAGGACCAGCTGTCGGCCGTCAAGCGCCTGTGCAAGCAGTTCAACGTGGACGACGAGCGCTTTCCGCCCAAGCAGCTGCAGTACTTCATTGCCGGCTGCAAGGAAGAGGGCATGCGCCCCGGCGACGTGGTGGCCAATGACCCGGACACGCGCAAGAAGGTCGAGATCTACCAGCTCTACGAGGAGCAGTGCCAGCGCGAGGGCGTGGTCGATTTCGGCGAGCTGATGCTGCGCTCCTACGAGCTGCTGCGCGACGACGCCGCGCTGCGCGCCCACTACCAGCGGCGCTTTCGCCACATCATGGTGGACGAGTTCCAGGACACCAACAAGCTGCAGTACCAGTGGCTCAAGCAGCTGGCGGGCGACATGGTGGATGGCCGCCTGCAGGCCACGGGCAGCGTGATCGCCGTGGGCGACGACGACCAGAGCATCTACGCCTTTCGCGGTGCGCGCGTGGGCAACATGCAGGACTTCGTGCGCGAGTTCGATGTGCGCCAGCAGATCAAGCTGGAGCAGAACTACCGCTCCTACAGCAACATCCTGGACTGTGCCAACGCGCTCATCAGCCACAACAGCCAGCGCCTGGGCAAGAACCTGCGTACCACCCAGGGCCCGGGCGAGCCCGTGCGCATCTACGAAGCGCCCACGGACATGGCCGAGGCGCAGTGGATGGTCGAGGAAATCCAGCAGCTCGTGAAAAAGGACGGCTGGCAGCGCCAGGAAATCGCCGTGCTCTACCGCAGCAATGCGCAAAGCCGGGTGATCGAATCGCAGCTGTTCAATGCCGCCATTCCCTACCGCGTGTACGGTGGCCTGCGCTTTTTCGAGCGCGCCGAAATCAAGCATGCGCTGGCCTACCTGCGCCTGCTGGAGAACCCGCACGACGACACCAGCTTTCTGCGCGTGGTGAACTTCCCGCCGCGCGGCATCGGCGCGCGCAGCGTGGAGACGCTGCAGGACGCGGCGCGCAGCGCGGGCTGCTCGCTGCACGATGCCGTCTCGGCGGTGCCGGGCGCGCCGGGCACCAAGCTCGCAGGCTTTGTCGCCAAGATCGACGTGCTGCGCGAGCAGACCCAGGGCCGCACGCTGCGCGAGATCATCGAGGCCATCGAGGAAGAAAGCGGCCTGATCGAGCACTACCGCAACGAAAAGGAAGGCGCCGACCGCATCGAGAACCTGCAGGAACTCGTGAACGCGGCCGAGAGCTTTGTCACCCAGGAAGGCTTTGGCCGCGACGCCGTGGCCCTGCCGCTGGACGAGCACGACGGCGCCAGGGCGCTGACGCAAAGCCCGGCCAGCCAGGGCCTGGACCCTGCGCTGCCGCTGCTGGACACGCCGCTCACGCCGCCGGCCGGCACCGTGGCCGGCATGGTCGATGCCGATACCGGCGAGACCTTGTCGCCGCTGGCCGCCTTCCTGACGCACGCGGCGCTGGAGGCTGGCGACAACCAGGCCCAGGCCGGCCAGGACGCCGTGCAGCTGATGACCGTGCATGCCTCCAAGGGGCTGGAGTTCGACGCCGTCTTCATCGGCGGCGTGGAAGAGGGCCTGTTCCCGCATGAGAACGCCATGATGGACCGCGGCGGCCTGGAGGAAGAGCGCCGCCTGGCCTATGTGGCCATCACCCGCGCGCGCAAGCGCCTGTACCTGAGCCATTCGCAGACGCGCATGCTGCACGGGCAGACGCGCTACAACGTCAAGAGCCGCTTCTTCGACGAGCTGCCCGATGAGGCGCTCAAGTGGATCACCCCCAAGCAGGGCGGCTTTGGCAGCTACGCGCCCCGCCCCGGTGGCGGCGGTGGTGGTGGTGGCTATGGTTCACGCGATCGCGGCGGCTTCGGCAACAAGGCCGAAGGCTGGCGCAGCGAGGTCTTCGCCAGCCCGCCCGTGCCGCCGCAAAAGGCCGCTCCGGGCCACGGCCTGCGCGTGGGCCTGAACGTGTTCCACAACAAGTTCGGTGAAGGCAAGGTGCTGGCCCTGGAAGGCACGGGCGACGATGCGCGCGCCCAGGTCAGCTTTGGGCGCCACGGCACGAAGTGGCTGGCGCTGTCCATTGCCAAGCTCACGGTCGTGGAGTGAGGCGCGGGCTGCCGCGCCCGGCTCTCAGGGCTTGACTTCGAAGCTCAGCGTGGTGGTGTGGCGCACGTCGGTGTATTTCTTGCCGTCCAGCGTGACCGAGCCGTTGTCCACGCGCGCCGTCACCTCCAGCACGTACAGGCCCGGGAAGTAGGGCTTGAAGCTCACCGTGCCGTCCTGCGATGGCGTGAGCGTGCGGTACCAGCCCTCGCTGGTCTGCACGTTGACCTGGCTGGCCGCGACCTTGCGGCCCATGAACACCAGCTGGAACGTATCGCCGCCCGCCGTGGTGGGCACCAGCTCCAGGTCGTTCACGGCCTTGGTGTCGTTGCGGCCGAAACGGGCCTGGTAGTAGGTCAGCACGCCATTGGCGCCGGGGCGCGTGGCGGCGATGCGCACATCGCCCTGGCCTGCGTCCGCGGTGAAATGACTGGCGTCGGCCTTCAGGGGAATGCTCTTGCCGTCGGGCAGGACCTGCCTGGCGTCTTCCAGGGCCGGCAGCTGTTGCAGCGGCTTGCGCAGCTCTCCGGCATAGGCCCGGGCCTGTCCTGCGTCCTGCTGCAGCCAGAGATAGTCGGCATGCGCGGCCGGCACCGCCAGTGCGGCGGCGGCCAGCCATGCGGCGGCGGTGCTGCGAAGGATGCGGGAAGGGTCGGTCATGGAGTCTCTCCTGTGGTGTGGCTCTGCGTGCGCCTGCCGGGCCTTGAGGGGCGTGATCCGGCGGGACTGAAGATGGTGCGATGGCGGGCGAGCGACGCCGCAATGCATCAGAAATTATAGCGAGCAGGTGAGAATGACTCTTGTTTTGCACGCCAGGAGTCGGGTTCACGACATCCATGCAATTGCGGCGCAGACATGCAAAAAGGCCATGGAAATCCATGGCCTTTTGTGTGGCTGCGCCACTCGCCGCAGGGCGGCGGGGCGCTGTGGCGGCGGTCAGGCCGACAGCTTGGGCTGGGCCGCGGTGCCGGTCAGGTAGCCGACGGCTGCGCCGAACTTGCCGCGATAGTTGGCGCTGATCAGCGGGTCCAGCGTGGGCTTGACCACGTTGTGGATGGCGCCCCAGTCACCGGCGTGCTGGAAGTTGCTCATGATGTAGGTCCAGCCGTTGATCTCGTCCACGGCATGCAGGCCGGTGGATTCGCCGCCTGCGGGAATCGACATCAGGCGCGACAGCTGCTTGGTGTCGATGTTGTAGGCCCACAGGAAGTTGTTCACGTGCTGGCCGCTGTCCTCGCCGATGAACAGGGTGCGCATCTTCTCCGAGAACTTGAGGTTGTCGGGGTTGCAGATCTTGTTCGGGTTGCCGGTGTTGCCCAGCGCGTCGGCGCTGATGTCTTCGCCGGCCAGCAGGGCCTTGGTGTCCACGGGCATCCACTCGCTGTTGATGGCGGCGCCTGCCGTGTCCTTCTGGCCGCCGCGCAGGTTCAGTGCCATCACGGCGCCGGCCTTGAGCTGCTTGGGGATGGACACGCCGTTGCCAGCCACGTTCAGCGCATCACCGGCCACCATGGACTTTTCGCAGTTCTGCAGGGCCGAGTAGGCCACCTTGTCCTTGGCGTTGACGGTCGTGCCTTCCATCTTGGTGAAGCCCATGCTTGCGCCCTTGAAGGCGGCGTAGCGGTGGGTTTCCAGGAAGGCGGCAGCCTTGTCCATGCCGGGGTTGATCTTGATCCACTCGACCTTGCCGTTGGCCGTGATCTTGGTGTAGCTGGCGTCGCCCGGATCGGTCTTGGCCACGGTCATGATGTCCGTGGGCTTGAGCGTGTTGGCCAGTTGCTCGATCTCGGCGCTGGTGGCCGAGCCCAGCTTGATCCAGGTCAGCGCGGCGGCGCTGCCCGATGCGGGGTCGATGGAGAAGCCCGCGCCCACCTTGGCCACGTACAGCGAACCCGAGGACAGGTCCTTTTCCTTGTCGGCCACGAAGACGAAGTAGCCGCTGTTGGTGGCGTCGTCGCCCATCAGCGCCGTGCGCTGGTCGGGCATGACCTGGACCAGCTCGTGCGAGATGCGGCCCATGCAGAAATGCTTCTTGATGCTGGCCGTGCCGTCCGCGTTGACCGTCACTTCGGGCATGTGGCCGTAGTGGTAGGGGTTGGCCTTGTTCTGGTCGCCATACAGGTTCTGGCTGAAGGCCAGCAGCTGGGCATTGCCGGTGGTGAAGGCGTCGGGCTCGTACTCTTCGCTGGACAGGTGGGTGCCCCAGGGCGACAGGCTGGCGCCGCAGGTGATCCACAGGCCGTGCACCTTGGAGGTGTCCACGTTGTGGTACTTGACCAAGCTGAGCTTGCCGGTGGTCTGGTCCTGGTCCAGCGTCAGCACGGCGATGGGCGAGGGCAGCTTGCCGTACATGTCGGTCTTGCCGTCCTGCGCCCAGGTGGTGTATTCGAACTGCACCACGGCGAACACGGGCTTGCCCTTGACGCCGTCCACCTTGGCATTGGGCACGGTCAGCAGCGAGGTGCCGTCGGGCGAATCGGAGAAGAAGTGGCGCTCGCTGCCGGCCACGGTGCGGTCGATGATCTTGTTGTTGTTGATGTCGTAGTAGCCGCCGGCCAGGACCTTGCCGCCCTTGCCGTCCGGCACTTCATCGCCGGTCACGAAGAAGGGCTGGTAGCCCAGGTCGAAGCTCTGCTCGCTGTTGTCGCTGAACTGCACCTTGAGCTGCGAGGCCACGGTCATCCTGGCCATGGCCTGGGGGTTGGCCAGCGTGGGCGCTGCCATGGAGGTGAAGCTGGCCGCCACATAGTTCTTCGCGGGGCCGTCGTCACCGCCGCCGCAGGCGGTCAGCAGGCCGGTGGCGGACACGGCGGAGCCGAGCGGCAGCAGGGGGGCGCCGGTCAGGAATTGCAGCGCCTTGCGGCGGGAGAGCATCGTGGATTGGGACATGGGGCTTCCGTTATGGGTTTGTCAGCGTCAACCCATCGGGGGCGGGATGGGCCGGGATGCCGCCGCGCACTCGCTGGCTTGACATCCGCACGGCATGCTAGGCAGCCGGTGTGACAGAGCGATGGCATCCGCATGACGAAACCGTGACAGCGTCATATGACAGCCGCCAGGCGAGGGGTGCCAGGCGATGCGGCCCGTCAAAAAAACAAAGAAGAGGCGCGAAGTAGGGCCCGAAGAACGGTCCAAAGAAAAAGCCCCTTGAAAGGGGCTTTGTGGGGTGCAGTGGCGAAGCGCTCAGCCGGACAGTCCGGGCGGCGCAGGCGGCTCGGTGCCGATGGCGTCGCTGCCATCGCTTTCATCGGGCGCTGCAAAGCAGTCGCGGAAGGTGAAGACGATGGAGGTGAAGAACATGGCGGCCAGCAGCATGGCCGTGCCGATCATCAGGCCGTTGGCAATGCTGCCCAGCACCTGGGCCAGCACGGCCGAGATCAGGGCCATCACGATGCCGGCCACGATGAACACGCCCATCCAGCTCAGGCCGAAGACCACCAGCGCGCCGATGTTGCGCACACAGGCCACCAGGCTGAAGAACACGGCCTTGACCGGGGGCACGTTGTGCCAGTGCACCAGCCCCGGCGCGTGCCAGAACAGCAGGGACAGCGGCAGGTACAGGCCCATGCTCAGCCACATGGCGGCCTGGAAGTCGGGCGACTCGGCGATCTCGCGCGTCAGCGGCTCGCCGCCCAGGTAGACGTTGGCAAACTGGCCGTCGTCCACCAGCATGGACAGGCCCATGATCAGCAGGAAGCCTGCCGCATACATGGCGCCCAGCGTGAGCATGGAGTTCAGGCGCTGGCGCCCGGTGCGAAAGGCCACCAGCAGCAGGGCCGGCGTGGGCGCACGCCCGTGCGATGCCTCGGCTGCCGCCACCATCATGGCCAGCGAGGTGGCCGGCAGCAGGCCCAGCGCGATCACGGGGCCGATCAGCGGCAGCACCGTGACCAGCGACATGGCCGCCATCGACAGAAAGAACAGCGCCGCCAGTGCCAGCGGCTGCTGGCGGAAGGTGCGGATGCCCTGCTGCACCCATTGCAGGCCGGTACGGGCGGGAACGATGAGAAGTTTCATGGGGTGAGGAAGTCGGGGCGCCTGGATGGGGCATGGCCTCTGGCATGGGCCGCGCCGCTGGCGCCCGAACGGGGACTGTACCCGAGGACGCGCGGCCCGTGGACCGCAAAGCCCTCTGTCGGCCGCGCTGTGGCGGTCTTCGGACGTCAGTCCAGCGCCACCGGGTGGGCCAGGCGCTGGCGCAGCACGCGCTCGAAATGGGTGGGGTCGTGGGGCACGAGCATGGAGGCCTCGCGCGGCAGGTGGAAATCCCACAGGCGGGAAATCCAAAAGCGCAGCGCGCCCGCGCGCAGCATGGGGTTGAACAGCTCGCGCTCGGCGGCGGTCAGGGGGCGCACCGACTGGTAGGCGTCGATCATGGCCCTGGCCTTGGTGGCGTCATGGGCGCCGGTGGCGTGTTCGATGCACCAGTCGTTGAGGCACACGGCCAGGTCGAACAGCCAGCTGTCCACACCTGCGAAGTAGAAGTCGAAGAAGCCGGTCAGGCGCTCGCCCTCGAACATCACGTTGTCGCGGAACAGGTCGGCGTGCACGGGGCCGCGCGGCAGCGCCGCATAGGCGGACGAGGCGGCCACATGGTTCTGGAAGGCCAGCTCGGAGCGCAGCAGGTCGGCCGTGGGGGCGTCGATGTGCGGGATGACCGTGGGCACGGTCTCGTTCCACCAGGGCAGGCTGCGCAGATTGGGCTGCTGGCGATCGTAGTCGCGTCCGGCCAGGTGCATGCGCGCCAGCATCTCGCCCACGGCGGCGCAGTGCGCGGGCTGGGGCGCCAGCTCGCTCTTGCCGGGCAGGCGGTTGACGATGGAGGCCGGCTTGCCGCACACGCTCAGCAGGATGTCGCCGCTGCGCGTCTCGGCCTGCGGGTCGGGCACGGGAATGCCGGCCTGCGCCAGGTGCTTCATCAGGTACAGGTAGAAGGGCAGTTGCTCGGCCGTCAGGCGCTCGAACAGCGTCAGCACCCACTCGCCCTGTTCGGTGGTGAGAAAGTAGTTGGTGTTCTCTATGCCGCCCTGGATGCCGCGCAGCTCCTTGAAGGAACCCAGGGACATGCGGCGCAGCAGCTCGCGCGCATCTTTGTCGGAGACTTCGGTGAAAACGGCCATGTTTGCATTGCCGGCCAGCGCGGCTCGGCGGAAATCGTTGTCGTCAGATATGGAAAGAGGGCAGCGCCGTCAGGTGCTGCCCCCTGGGATGCCGCCGGGCCGGTGGCCCGGACAGTCCGGCGAGGATCAGAACTTCTTGAGGTTCCAGACGCGCGTGCCGTTGGTGCCGTCGCCATCGCCGCGGTTGCGCGAGGAACGGGCGCCGTCGTTGGACTGCACTTCATACGAAGGCATGTCGCCGACCTTGGGCTGCACGGTGATGCTGCGGGTCTGGCCGCCCACGCGCAGCTCGTCAACGCGGCTGCCGCCATCTTCCACATGGATGTGTTCCACGCGCTGATTGGTTCGGTCGCGGCCCTCGGGCTTGGCCGTGTCCGGCGCGGTCTGCTCGGTCGCCGCCGCAGGAGCGGTGGAGGCAGCCGGGGCAGGCGTGGGGTTCTGGGCCAGCACGGAACTGGCGGCCAGGGTCAGGAAGATGAAAAGTGGAGCGGCGCGCATAGGCTCCATTGTAGAACTTGCAGCGGGCGCTGTCCCGCCCTGTCACCCTGCCGGCGCGTGCACAATCGGCGCATGAGCAATTCCAAGACCCTGGTGCTGATCGACGGCTCCAGCTACCTCTACCGCGCCTACCACGCCATGCCGGACCTGCGCGCTGAGCCCGGCAACCCGGAAAGCCCTGCCACGGGCGCCATCCGCGGCATGATCAACATGCTCCAGGCGATCAGGAAGGAAGTGGCGGCCGACTACGCCGTCTGCGTGTTCGATACCAGCGGACCCACCTTCCGCGACACGCTCTACCCCGAATACAAGGCGCACCGCTCGCCCATGCCCGACGATCTGCGCTCGCAGATCGAGCCCATCCATGAAGTGGTCCGCCTGCTGGGCTGGCCCGTGCTGGCCATCCAGGGCGTGGAGGCCGACGACGTGATCGGCACCCTGGCCAAGACGGCCGCCGCCCAGGGCGTGAACGTGGTGATCTCCAGTGGCGACAAGGACCTGTCCCAGCTGGTGGACTCCCACATCATGGTGATGGACACCATGAGCGGCAAGCGCCGCGACGTGGCCGGCGTGACGGCCGAGTTCGGCGTGCCGCCCACGCAGATGATCGACTACCAGGCCCTGGTCGGCGATGCCGTGGACAACGTGCCCGGCGTGTCCAAGGTGGGCCCCAAGACGGCCGTCAAGTGGCTGGCCGAGCACGGCTCGCTCGACGGCCTGATTGCTGCGGCCGACGGCATCAAGGGCGTGGCCGGCCAGAACCTGCGCGATGCCATCGCCTCGGGCCAGCTGGCGCTGAGCCGCCAGTTGGTCACCATGAAGACCGACTGCGACCTGAGCGCCGAAGTGCCCACCCTGCCGGTGCTCGACGCGCTGGCGCCGCGCGAGCCCGATACCGCGCCGCTGCGCGACTTCTATGAGCGCTACGGCTTCAAGGGCCTGGCGCGCATGCTCGGCGGTGCCGCGCCCGAGCCCGATGCGCTGGAAGCCGTCAAGGCCGGCCGCAAGCCAGCGGCCAAGCCGCGTGCCGACCAGTCCACGGGCGACATGTTTGCCCAGGAGCAGGCCGAATCCGACGACGCCACCACCGAGGCCGAGGCCGTCCAGCAGCGTCCGCTGGACTATGACGTGGTGCTGACCTGGGAAGCGTTCGACCAGTGGCTGGCCAAGATCAACGCCGCCGAACTCACGGCCCTGGATACCGAAACCACCTCGCTGGACGAGATGCGTGCCGAGATCGTGGGCATCTCGCTGAGCGTGGAGCCCGGCGCCGCTGCCTACATCCCCCTGCGCCATGCCGGCCCCGATGCGCCCGAGCAACTGCCGGCCGACGAAGTGCTGCAGCGCCTCAAGCCCTGGCTGGAGGATGCGGCCCGGCCCAAGCTGGGCCAGCACGTCAAATACGACCGCCATGTCTTCGCCAATGCCGGCATCGAGGTGCACGGCTATGTGCACGACACCATGCTGCAAAGCTATGTGCTGGAAGTGCACCGCCCGCACGGCCTGGCCAGCCTGGCGCTGCGCCACACCAACCGCACGGGCATCAGCTATGAAGACCTGTGCGGCAAGGGCGCCCACCAGATCCCGTTCGCCCAGGTGCCCGTGGACAAGGCTGCCGCCTATGCCTGCGAGGATGCCGACCAGACCCTGGACGTGCACCGCGTGCTGTGGCCGCAGCTGCAGGCCAACGACGGCCTGCGCGGCGTCTATGAGCTGGAGATCGCCACCAGCGAGGCCCTGTTCCGCATAGAGCGCAACGGCGTGCTCATTGATGCCGCCACGCTGGCCAGGCAGAGCAACGACCTGGGCCAGCGCATCGTGCAGCTGGAGCAGGAGGCCTACGACATCGCGGGCCAGCCCTTCAACCTGGCCAGCCCCAAGCAGCTGGGCGAAATCTTCTTCGACAAGCTGGGCATGCCCGTGGTCAAGAAGACGGCCACCGGCGCACGCAGCACCGACGAAGAGGTGCTGGAGAAGCTGGCCGAGGACTATCCGCTGCCCGCCAAGCTGCTGGAGCACCGCAGCCTGTCCAAGCTCAAGGGCACCTATACCGACAAGCTGGCCCAGCTGGCGCTGCCGCGCACGGGCCGCGTGCACACGCACTACGCCCAGGCCGTGGCCGTGACGGGGCGCCTGTCCAGCAACGACCCCAACCTGCAGAACATCCCCATCCGCACGCCCGAAGGCCGGCGCGTGCGCGAGGCCTTCATTGCCGCGCCCGGCCATGTGATCGCCAGCGCCGACTACTCGCAGATCGAGCTGCGCATCATGGCCCACCTGTCGGGCGACGAGTCCCTGCTGCGCGCCTTCCACGAAGGCCGCGACGTGCACCGTGCCACGGCATCGGAAGTCTTCAACGTGGAGCTGGAGCAGGTCAGCAGCGAGCAGCGCCGCTATGCCAAGGTCATCAACTTCGGGCTGATCTACGGCATGAGCAGCTTTGGGCTGGCCAAGAACCTGGGCATAGAGACCAAGGCTGCGGCCGCCTACATCGACCGCTATTTCCAGCGCTATCCGGGCGTCAAGCGCTATATGGACGAGACGGTGGAATTCGCGCGCGACCACGGCTACGTGGAAACCGTCTTCGGCCGCCGCCTGTACCTGGTGGACATCAACGGCGGCAGCGGCCCGCGCAAGAAGGCGGCCGAACGGCAGGCCATCAACGCGCCCATGCAGGGCACGGCGGCCGACCTGATCAAGAAGGCCATGGTGGCGGTGCAGGCCGAGCTCGATGCCAGACAGTCCGAGGTCCGCGTCATCATGCAGGTGCACGACGAACTGGTGTTCGAGCTGCCCGAAGGCGAGTCGGACTGGGTGCGCACCGAGATCCCGCGCCTGATGGCCGGCGTGGCCGACCTGAAGGTGCCGCTGCTCGCCGAGGTGGGCCTGGGACCCAACTGGGACAAGGCACATTGAGCTTCACGCAGGCATCGTAGACTTGGCCGGTTCTCAACCACCACCAAGGAGAGATGCATGCGTGACGATCAGCAGCAAGACCTGAAGGCCCTGGTTCCGGGGCGCAGCAGCGAAGAGGGGCCCACGCGGCGCCTGGCATTGCAGACGGCCCTGGGCCTGGGCTATGCCGCAGCGGCCACGCCGCTCATGGCGCAGACCGCCATCTCCACGCCGGCCGACGGCCTGACGGCCGGTGAGGTGCATTTCACCGTGAACGGCTTCAAGGTGCCCGCCTACCGCGCCGCGCCCGCGGGCAAGAAGAATGTGCCCGTGGTGCTGGTGATCTCCGAGATCTTCGGCGTGCATGAATACATTGCCGACACCTGCCGCCGCCTGGCGCGTGCCGGCTACCTGGCCATTGCCCCCGATCTGTATGCGCGCCAGGGCGACCCCAAGACCTATACCGACATCGCCAAGCTCATGAGCGAGCTGGTCTCCAAGGTGCCCGACGAGCAGGTCATGGCCGACCTGGACGGCGCCGTGCAATGGGCCGGCACCCAGGGCGGCGATACGGCGCGCGTGGCCATCACGGGCTTTTGCTGGGGCGGGCGCATCACCTGGCTGTATGCGGCCCATGGCCCGGTCAAGGCCGGCGTGGCCTGGTACGGCCGGCTGGAGGGCGCCAAGACGGCGCTGCAGCCACGCCATCCGCTGGAGCTGGTCTCCAGCCTCAAGGCGCCGGTGCTGGGCCTGTATGGCGGGCAGGACACGGGCATTCCGCTGGAATCCGTGGAGCGCATGCGCGAGGCGCTCAAGCAGGGCTCGGCAGCGGCCAAGGCCTCGGAGTTCGTGATCTACCCGGAGGCGCCCCACGCCTTCCATGCCGACTACCGGCCCAGCTACCGCGAGCAGGCTGCGCGCGACGGCTGGCAGAAAATGCTGGCCTGGTTCAACAAGAACGGCGTCGCGCCCTGAGCTTTTTCACGCAGGGGGGCTTGACAGCTTCTGTAGGCTGAAACCGAGGGCACCCGACACCGTGGCCTGCTTCCTTCATGGGATCGCAGGCCACGGCTGCGATGGGGCCTGTCTTTCTGCGAGAATTCGCGGGTTTCGCCTGCAAGGGCATACGGTTGAAGCACAAATCGCTATGACATTGGTAGCAATCATTCTGGCCACCCTGGCCGCCGGTATTGGCAGCGTCTGGGTGGCCGCGTTGTTGATGGGGCTGGGAGGCAATCGCTCGCCGGGCATGATGCCGCAGCGGCTGTTGAGCCTGGCGGCGGGCGCGCTGCTGGCCACGGCCTTCATGCACCTCTTGCCCGAGGCCTTCGAGAGCGAGGCAGGCGCGCATGACCTGTTCGTGACGCTGCTGGTGGGCCTGGTGTTCTTTTTCCTGCTGTCCAAGGCCGAGCTGTGGCACCACGGGCACGAGCACGGCGCGCCGCCGGCCCATGAGCATGACCACCACGAACATCACGATCACCAGGGCCACGCCCATGACCATTCCCATGACCACCATCATGGCCACCGCCACGGCGGCTGGGCGGTGCTGACCGGCGACAGCGTGCACTGCTTCGGCGATGGCGTGCTGATCGCCTCCGCCTTCATGGCCGACATGCGCCTGGGGCTGATCGCTGCGGTGTCGGTGCTGGCCCACGAGGTGCCGCACCACATGGGCGACATCGTGGTGCTGCGCCAGTCCAGTTCCAACCGGCGCGTGGCGCTGATCAAGGTGTCCATGGCCGGGGCCGTGACCACGCTGGGCGGCATTGGCGGCTATTTCCTGGTGGGACAGCTGCAGGAACTGCTGCCGTACTTCCTGGCCGTGGCCTCCAGCAGCTTCATCTACGTGGCGCTGGCCGACCTGATTCCCCAGCTGCAAAAGCGCCTGAGCGCGCGTGAGACCGTGGCCCAGGTGGGCTGGCTGATGCTGGGCATCGTGCTGGTCACCGTGGTCAGCCGCGCGGCGCACGCGCACTGAGGCTGATGTTGAGGCTGAGGCGCGGGTCCTAGCCTGCGCGGGCCTCCTGGGGTGCCGTCCCCAGCAGGTCGGCGTAATCCACCGCGTACTTGATGAAGGCAGCATGGCCGTCGATGCGCAGCTTGCGGCGCAGGTGCAGGCGGTGGGTTTCCACGGTGCGCACCGAGGTGCCCATGAGCGCGGCGATTTCCTTGTTGGAGCGGCCCTCCGAGATCCACTGCAGCACGCTGGCCTCGCGCGGCGTGAGGGCGCGCCGGGGCCCGGACGCGCTGCCGTCTTCCTCGGCCACGGGCTGCAGGCCGGGGCTGAAATACAGGCCGCCGGCGTAGACCCGGTCTATGGCCTCGATGAGCTGCTGCGCAGGCGCGTCCTTGAGCACATAGCCGCGCGCGCCCAGCGCCACGGCGCGGCGCACGTATTCGGGATCCTCATGCATGGACAGCACCAGCACGCGCACCAGGGGGAACTGATCGCGGAACAGCGCGGCCAGGTCGATGCCGCTGGCGCCCGGCATGCGGATGTCGGTGACCACCAGGTCGGGCGACAGCTCGCGGGCCAGCGGCAGGGCCTGGTCCACGCTGGCGGCTTCGCCCACCACACGGATATGGTCCGTGGCCTGCAGGCGCATGGACACGCCGTCGCGCACGAGAGGGTGGTCGTCCACCAGGAGGATGCGGATCATGGGGTTCATGCAGCGGCCCGTGGGAGTTCGAATTCCGGTGAGGGAGACAGCGGCATGCCGCCATCGCGGTAGAGCACGGCGACCAGCCGGGTGCCCCGGCGCCCCGAACTGATGGACAGATGGCCGCCCAGGCCTTCGATGCGCTCGCGCATGTTGCGCAGGCCGATGCCGCCCTGGCGGTCGCGCTGCACGCGGCGCATGTCGAAGCCCTGGCCGTCGTCGCTGACCTGCAGCACCACGCGGCGGCGCTGAAAGTGCAGGCTGACATCGATGCGCGTGGCCTGGGCATGGTTTTGCGCATTCGTCACGGCCTCCTGGGCCACGCGGAACAGGGCCGTGGCATGGCTGGGCGGCAGAAAGCGCGTCTCGCCGCGGCAGCCGAACTGCATGCGCAGGCCGTCCTCGGCCTGCATTTGCTGGCTCATCAGCGCCAGGGCCGGGGCCAGGCCCAGGTCGTCCAGCAGGGCGGGGCGCAGGCCGTGGGAGACACGCCGTATCTCCACCAGCGCGTGGTTGAGCTGCTCCAGGCCCTGGTCCACCATGCGCTGGGCCGTGGCCGGGTCCTGCGCGGCCAGCCGCCTGAGCTGTGCCTGGGCCGTCTCCAGCAGGAACTTGGAGGAGACCAGCACCTGCACCACGCCGTCATGCAGGTCGCGCGCCACGCGCGTGCGTTCCTCTTCCTGCGAATGCACCACGCGCTGGGCCAGCCGCTGCAGCTTGTTGCTGGACACGCGGTGATCGCTGAGATTGAAGACCAGCCCCGCCACGCCGATGAGCACGATGCACAGCGCCGCAATGCCGAAGATGCGCCAGCGCGTGGCCGCGATGTTGGCCTGGGCGCTTTCGTCGATCTGGCGCAGCGCCTGCTCCACATCGTCCAGGTACAGGCCCGTGCCCAGCGACCAGCCCCATTCGGGCACCGTGGCCACGTAGGCGAGCTTGGCCTCGGTACGCAGCGATGACGGTTTTTGCCACTGGTAGCGCACCAGGCCGCCGCCGCTGCGCGCGGCGTCCAGGATGATCCGGGCGGGCCCTGCGCCGCCGGGGCTGTTGGGATCGCACAGGTCCACGCCCGACAGGCCCATCTGGCGCGCATCCAGCAGCACGTTGCCGTGTTCGTCGTAGACAAAGAAGTAGCCGTCCTCGCCGAACTGCATGCGCGACAGCATCTCCAGCGCCTGGCGCCGCTGCACGGATTGCTCCTCGCCGCTGGACTTGATGCGCGTCAGCGCCGTGGTCGCCAGCTGGACGTAGTGGCGCAGCTCCGTCTCCTTGCTGTGCAGGTAGGCGGTCTCGACCAGTTCCCGTTCCTGGTGGGCCAGCTCCAGGGTCTGGTGCTGCACGGTCGCCGCGACCAGGCCCAGGGCGAGCGCGATGGCGGCAATCGACAGAAGTGCAAGTTTCAGCGGAAGTTGCATGGGAGCCTGTGTGGGGTGCACCGACGATCTTTTCCGCCCAGTGGCCGGGCCTTGTCAACAGGGCTTGCGCGCATGCCGCCAGCGCCAGGGCGGCGGCCTTTGAATGGCAGGCGCTGTATTTTCCAATGGCCTGTGCGCCCCGTATATCCACGCAGATTCACGCGCGCGTGAAAAGGCGTTTGAATATCCCAAGGGAAACACCATGGAAAATAGTTTTTGGGCGCGAAACAATATCCCATGGATACTGGAAATCCGAGATGCATTTTCTTGGTGCGTACTCCCCTTTTTGGGGTTTTGGATAATCGTTTTGCCGTATTGTGGTGCGCCGTCCCTCTGATGCCTGATGTGCTGCTTGCTGTTGAGCAGATTCCGTGCCAAACCATTGTTTTCAAAGAATGTTGAAGGGCTGCGTAGCACTGCGTGGGTCCGTGTGCGTAGTGGTGCGTAGGGGAAAATTCATTATCGAATGCTCCAGATCCCTGCCTAGAATTTCTCCGTGAAATCACGAATTCGAATCATTTTGTATCGATGATTCAGGTCACCTCTGAGGACTGGGTTAATGGTGACAAAGTGTTTCCATAACGCCAATGCAGTAATGCGTGGCACGGCAGTGGCAGCTTGTATTTTTGTTTGAGAAGGGCAATACCATGGATATTCGAACGAACCTGGGGCGCATGGCGCTGGCATGCGGGGTGGCGGTGACGGCGGCGGCGCTGGTGGGGTGCGCTGCGCCCAACAAGCGCGAGGTGCTGTCCACCACGCAGATCTACCCGGCCATCGGCCCGTACTCGCAGATGGTGGCGCATGGCAACACCATCTACTTCTCGGGCGTGCTGCCGCTGAACGCACAGGGCACGGCCATCCAGGGCGCCACCATCGAAGAGCAGACGCGCGCCGTGCTCGACCACATCGGCGCCAAGCTCAAGTCCCAGGGACTGGGCTATGAGGATGTGCTGTCCACCTCGGTCTTCATGAAGGACCTCAACGAGTTCGCCGCCATGAACAAGGTCTATGGCGAGTACTTCAAGACCGGCGCCCCCGCTCGGGCCACGGTGGAGGTGGCGCGCCTGCCGCGCGATGTGAAGATCGAAATCTCGGCCATCGTCGGCCGCCGCTGACCGCTTGCGCAACGACAGGAGGACCGCATGAACGCACGACACCCCCAGATCGCGGCCGAGCAGGCCACATCCCTGACCGCCACTGCGGCCGCCGGCGAATCCGGCTATCCCGCGCGCTGGACTTCCAAGCGCCGCGACTTCCTGCGCATGCTGGGCTACGGCACCGGCGCCGCCACGCTGGGCCCGCTGCTGGCCGCCTGCGGCAGCGGCAACGCCCAGACCTCGGCCGCCGCGCTGCGCGAGCAGCTCATGCGCGACGAGGCCTTCTGGACCGACGTGCAGAGCATGTTCATCCTCAAGCCCGAGAAGACCTACATGAACATCGGCACGGCCGGCTCCATGCCCAAGCTGGTGCTCGACGTGTTCGATACCGAAAACCGCAAGAAGGCCGCCGACTCGGGCAATGGCTACAGCAACCTGCTGGACCTGCGCAAGCAGGTGGCGCCGGGCTTTGGCGTGGATGCCGACGAACTGGCCTTCTCGGCCAACACCTCCTCGGGCATGTGCCATGCCATCCTGGGCATCGACTGGCAGCGTGGCGACGTGGTGGTCACCACCAACCACGAGCATGGCGGCGGCGACACGCCGCTGAAGATCGCCCAGGACCGCTACGGCATCGAGGTCTCGCGCATTGCGCTGCCCGTGGGCAACAACCAGACGGCGGCCACCTACGTGAACCTGTTCGACGAGCGCATCCGCGCGCTCAAGGCCCAGGGCAAGCGCGTGCGCGCCATGATGTGGTCCTCGCCCACCTACAAGACCGGCACCATGCTGCCCATTGCCGACCTGATGGGCGTGGTCAAGGCGCATGGCCTGATCAGCATCGTGGACGGCGCCCACCTGCCGGGCATGATGGCCTACAACTATGCGGAGCTGGGCATGGACTTCATGTCGGGCGCGGGCCACAAGTGGCAGTGCGGCCCGGGCTCGACGGGCATCCTCATCATCCGCAACAAGATGCGCGCTTCCAACCCGCTACCCCTGCCCAAGTGGTACCCGGTGCACACCAGCGCCTACCCGGCGCTGGAGCGCACGACCACGGCCAAGGAGACCTACGACATCGCCGCCTCGGTCACCTCCTGCGGCAGCGTGCACACGCCCATGTTCATGGCGCTGGCCCAGGCCTGCGCGCAGTGGGACAGCATCGGCCGCAAGAAGATCGAGACCTATGACCTGACGCTGTCGTCCTACCTCAAGGAAAAGATCGTCGAGCGCTGGGGCGTGGACTCGCTGTACTCGCCCAAGGACGATCCCAAGCTGCTGTCGGCGCTGACCTGCTTCAACCCGTTCCAGAACAAGGACGACGTGATGAACGGGACCAAGTCATCGACCTTCGTGGCGCGCATGCTCAGCGACTATCCGCAGGGCTTCGTGATCCGCAACTCCAACTTCCCCGTGATCGGCGCGGCGGCAGACCACTACGGCGTGCGCGTCTCCACGCACCTGTGGCATGACGCGCGGGACGTCGATCTGCTGGTGGATGCGATGTGGGATCTGTCTAGAAAAATGTAGCCCCCTGAGGCGCTGCGCGCCTTCCCCCCGAGGGGGACGACACCCTCGCTGCGGGGCGGCCCTTGCTCGGTGTCCCTCGCGTTGGGCCATGCTTGTGTTGCGGGCGTGCTTTCTGACGCGGGGGGGCTGTCTTGGGCCGGGCTCCTTGAGCCCTGCGTCTCAGCCGGGCTGTCCTTCGTCGCGGATGGCGGCGCGGACCTGGGGGAGCTGGCGGCGGGAGACCATGAGCAGTTCGGGGATGCCGTGCAGGCGCAGGGCCCAGCCTTCGCCTTCGGTGGGGTCGTCGTGGCGTTCCAGGGCGCGCAGGGCGCTGCGGGCCACCAGCGCGTTGCGGTGCACGCGCAGCAGGTGGTCGGCGTGGCGGGTTTCCAGGTCGGCCAGGGCGCCGTCGAGGATGTAGCTGCGGCCCACGGTGCGCACGGTCACGTATTTCTGTTCGGCCTTGAGGTAGAGCACTTCGGACAGGGGCAGGCGCACGGTGGTGCCCCGGTCCTGTATCAGCAGCACGGGGCCGCTGTCGCGCTCGGCCGTCTGGTGCACCGCCGTGCGTGCGGCCTTGGCCAGGGCCTGCTGCAGGCGCTCGCGGCGCACGGGCTTGGTCAGGTAGTCGGCGGCGTCCAGGTCGAAGGCCTCGACCGCATGGCCGGCATGGGCGGTGACGAAGACCACGGCAGGCGGCAGCGGCAGGCGGCGCAGTGCGTGCGCCAGGGCCAGTCCGTCCTGGCCCGGCATGTGGATGTCCAGCAGCGCCAGTTCCACGGCGCGCGGGCCCGGCGCCTGCAGCACGGCCATGGCCTGGCGCGCGTCTGCCGCTTCACTGACCTGGTGCGGGCCGGTGCCCGTGCAGGCTTCCACATCGGCCAGCAGGGTGCGCAGTCGCGCGCGGGCCAGGGCTTCGTCGTCAACGATCAGGATGTGCATGGTCCTTCTTCTTCGATACGGCCTTCGTGGGGTGGCTGGCAGGCGCAGCCAGCGGCAGGCTGATGCGCACCACGAAATGGCCCTTGAGCGTGCGCGCCGTGAGGTGGGCCTGCAGGTCGTGCAGCAGCGACAGCCGGGCGCGCACATTGGCCAGCGCAATGCCGTTGCCGCGCGTGCCAGCTGCGCTGGCGGAATCGATCTCGGTGGGCAGGGTGTTGGTGATGCGCACCTCCACCAGATCGCCACGGCGCTCGGTGCGCACCTGCAGCTTGCCGCCGCGTGCGCTGGGCTCCACGCCATGGCGTATGGCGTTTTCCACCAGCGGCTGCAGCAGCAGCGGCGGCAGCAGGGCGCCGTGGGCGGCAGGGTCCAGTTGCCAGCGCACCTGCAGCCGTTCGCCGAAGCGCACCTGCTCGATGGCCAGGTAGCGCTGGGCCAGCTCGATCTCCTCGGCCAGCGTGGTCGTGCTGTGCGGCTCGGCCAGTGCGTAGCGGAACAGGTCGCTGAGGTCTTCCAGCAGGGCCTCGGCCTTGGCGGGCTCGGCACGCACCAGGGCGATGGCGCTGTTGAGCGTGTTGAACAGGAAATGCGGTCGTATGCGCGACTGCAGCTCGGCCAGCCGCGCCTGCGTGTCGGCGGGGGTGTGGCCGCGTGCGCGCAGCACCAGGGCGGCCACCAGCAGGGCAGCCAGCAGTCCGCCGGACATGGCGCTGGCCAGCCAGGGGGCGCTGGTGCCGCCGGCCAGTTGCAGCATGGCGCAGGCATACAGCCCGGCCGCCATGCCCAGCAGCACGCCGGCCGCGTACTGCCCGGTGGACGGCAGGCGCTGCAGCGGATGCTTGAGCAGGCAGGCCGCCACCAGCCAGACCAGGGTGCCGGGCAGGCTGGCACCTGTCAGCAGGGCCATGTTCTCCAGCCACTGCAGCAGCGAGTCGGCGCCGAACATCGCAGCCGTGGCCGCCACGGCCTGCACGAAGAGCACGGCGCGCAGCACCACGCCGACGTTGCAGGCGTCGAAGACCAGCGCCGCAGGCAGGGGCGGAGGAGCGGTGGTGGGGGTCGGCTGGGTCGGCAAGGGGCGGCAGGTAGTGTTTCGGCGGGTGGGGTTCGCGCCGCATGCCCGGATTATGGTCATGCCGGGCGGGCCTGCACAGCGGTCACACCGCCCATGCAGGCCCCTGCACGGGCGTGGCGCCGCCCAGGTCGATAGAATCTTCGCTTCCTGCCCGCACGGGGGGCGTGCCGCCCACCGCCTGCACCGCCTAATCGAAGATCGCGTCCTCACATGTCTGCCAATCAACCAACGTCCGCCTCGCACAACCAGCTCGACACCAAGGCCCAGGCCTGGTCCGCTCTCTTTGAAGAGCCGATGAGCGATCTGGTCAAGCGCTATACCTCCAGCGTGTTCTTCGACAAGCGCCTGTGGCAGGCCGACATCACGGGCAGCCTGGCGCATGCCGAGATGCTGGCGGCCCAGGGCATCATCGCCGCCGCCGACCACGAGTCCATCCGCAAGGGCATGGCGCAGATCACGCAGGAAATCGAGTCCGGCCAGTTCGAGTGGAAGCTCGACCTGGAAGACGTGCACCTGAACATCGAGGCCCGCCTGACCCAGTTGGTCGGCGACGCCGGCAAGCGCCTGCACACGGGCCGCAGCCGCAATGACCAGGTGGCCACCGACGTGCGCCTGTGGCTGCGCGGCGAGATCGACCTCATCGAAGGCCTGCTCGGCGAGCTGCAGCTGTCCCTGGTCGAAGTGGCCGAGAAGAACGTGGACGTGATCCTGCCCGGCTTCACCCACCTGCAGGTGGCCCAGCCCGTGAGCTTTGCCCACCACCTGCTGGCCTATGTGGAAATGTTCAAGCGCGACGCCGAGCGCATGCTGGACCTGCGCCGCCGCGTCAACGTGCTGCCGCTGGGCAGCGCCGCCCTGGCCGGCACCACCTACCCGCTGGACCGCGAGCGCGTGGCCCGCACCCTGGGCATGGAAGGCGTCTGCCAGAACTCGCTGGACGGCGTCAGCGACCGCGACTTCGCCATCGAATTCACCTCGGCCGCCAGCCTGTGCATGGTGCACGTGAGCCGCCTGTCCGAAGAGCTGATCATCTGGATGAGCCAGAACTTCGGCTTCATCCGCATCGCCGACCGCTTCACCACGGGCTCGTCGATCATGCCGCAGAAGAAGAACCCCGACGTGCCCGAGCTGGCACGCGGCAAGACCGGCCGCGTGGTCGGCCACCTGATGGGTCTGATCACCCTGATGAAGGGCCAGCCCCTGGCCTACAACAAGGACAACCAGGAAGACAAGGAGCCGCTGTTCGACACGGTGGACACCCTGAAGGACACGCTGCGCATCTTCGCCGAGATGATCGGCGGCCAGGCCGACCCGGCCACGGGCGGCAAGAAGGGCGGCATCACCGTCAACGCCGAAGCCATGCGCGCCGCCGCGCTCAAGGGCTACGCCACGGCCACCGACCTGGCCGACTACCTGGTCAAGAAGGGCCTGCCCTTCCGCGATGCGCACGAGACCGTGGCCCATGCCGTCAAGCTGGCCTCGCAAAAGGGCGTGGACCTGACCGAGCTGCCGCTGGCCGAACTGCAGGCCTTCAACCCCGGCATCGAGGCCGATGTCTTCGAGGCGCTCAGCCTCGAAGGCTCGCTCAATGCGCGCAACACCCTGGGCGGCACGGCGCCGGCCCAGGTGCGCAAGCAGCTCGCAGGCCACCAGGCGCGCTTGAATGCACGCCTGAACGCACGCCTGGGCTGATCCCCCCGTTCGCCGGAGCCGCGCCATGACATCCTCCCGCCGCCAACTGCTGACCGGGGCGCTGCGCGCCGCCGGCGCAGTGACTGCCGTTGCCGCCTCGTCGGCCCTGGCTCCGCTGGCCTGGGCGCAGCCCGGGCAGGCCATCCGCATCCTGGTGGGCTTTCCGCCGGGCGGCGGCACGGATGCCATCGCACGCCTGCTGGCCGACCGGCTCAAGGACGTGCTGGGCACCACGGTGCTGGTGGACAACCGCCCCGGCGCGGGCGGGCAGATCGCGGCGCAGCAGCTCAAGGCGGCTGCGGCCGATGGCCACACGCTGTTCCTCACGCACGACCACACCATCTCCATCCTGCCCCAGGTGGTGAAGAAGCCGGGTTTCGACCCTGGCCATGACTTCGTTCCCGTGGCCGGCTTTGCCACCTTCGTGAACGCGCTGGCGGTCTCCGCCAATACGCCGGCGCGCAACCTTGCCGAGTATGTGGAGTGGGTGCGCCAGGGCGCAAAGCGCGGCAGCATCGGCATACCCGCGCCCGCGTCCACGCCGGAATTCCTGGTCAGGCTTCTGGGCGAGCACTACAAGCTGGACCTGGTGGCTGCGCCCTACCGGGGCAGCGCGCCCATGCTGGCCGACATGCTGGGCAACCAGATTCCGGCCGGCATCGCCTCGGTGCAGGATTTCATGGAAAACCACAAGGCCGGCAAGCTGCGCGTGATCGGCGTGCTGGGCACGCGCCGCCAGGCCACCATGCCCGAAGTGCCCACGCTGGCCGAGCAGGGCGTCAAGGGCTTCGAGGACACGCCCTACTACGGCATCTACGCGCCGCGCGGCACGCCCCAGGCCTTCATCGACCGCTTCTCCGCCGCCGTGGCCACCGTGCTCAAACAGCCCGATGTGCACGAGCAGCTCACCGCCCTGGGCCTGACCGTGGGCCACATGCCGCCCGCGCAACTGGCCGAGCGCGAGCAGACCTATACCCAGGTCTGGAAACGCATCATCCAGACCAGCGGCTTCCAGCCGCAGTAAGCGCGCGTCCAGCGGTCCCGCATGTTCTACGCGATTCCGCTGGAGGACCGGCCCCGCTGGAGCAATCCGCCGTGGATGACGCTGCTGATCATCCTCGTGAACGTGCTGGTGTTCTTCGGGCCGCAGCGTTCCGAGGAGCGTGCCCAGCAGGCGGCGGCGCAGTTCTATGCCGCCAGCGCGCTGCCGGGCATCGAGTTGCCGCGCTTCGTGGATTGGCTGGAGCGCACGGATTCGCCCATTGCCAAGCAGGCGAAGGTGCTGCAGAAAAAGGGCCTGGTCGAGCCGCTGCTGCAGCGCATGGAGCAGGAGCCCGCCTTCCTGGCGCTGCTGCGCAGCGGCCAGATCGTTGTGGCCAGCGATCCCCTGCACGGGCAGTGGCAGACGGACCGCAGCCGCTACGAGGCCTTGCAGCCGCCGCCCTTCACCACGCGCTGGGCGCAGGACTATGGCGAGGACGCGCCGCTGCGCCCTGTGACCTGGATCACGTCGGCCTTCCTGCATGCCAGCACGGGCCATCTGGTCGGCAATATGCTGTTTCTCTTCATGTTCGGCTTTTCGGTGGAGCTGGCACTGGGGCGGGCCACCTATCTGCTTTTTTATCTGCTGGGGGCCGTCGGGGCTTCGCTGCTGTCCTCCTGGGTCCTTGGGGGTGCGGGCGTCTATGGTCACGGGCTGGGCGCTTCGGGCGCGGTCGCAGCGCTGATGGGCATGTACGCCGTCATGTACCGGCTGCGGCGCATCCGCTTTTTCTACCAGTTGTTCTTCTACTTCAACTACGTCACGGCACCGGCCCTAATCCTGTTGCCGGCCTGGATTGCGAATGAAGTGCTGCAGCACTTCTTCAGCGGCCGGGGCGTGGACTACATGGCCCACCTGGGCGGCCTGCTCACAGGCGCAGCCCTGATGGCCCTGCATCTGCGCCGCAAGCCACGGGCGGCATTGGCGGGCCGCCATTCGGCGCCGGACGATGGCTTCGACACGCATGTCGCCAACGCGCGACGCCTGGGCCAGGCGCTGGACATGGAGGGCGCCCTGCGCGCCTGGCGCGCCGCAGCCCAGCTGCGGCCTGCCGACACCGAGGTGCTGCGGGCCTGGTTTGCCGCAGCCCGCTATGCGCCTGCCAGCGAGGACTTCCACCGTGCGGCCCGGCGCATCTTCAGGCTGCCGGCCCGTGATGCCGCCACCCTGGCCTGGCAGCACGCCAGCTACCGCATCTACCTGGACCTGGCCCGCCCAGGCGCCAGGATCGCGCCCGAGGACATGGCCAGGCTGGTGCGCCGCTTCACGCGTGCCCGTGCGTTCGACGATGCCGAGAAGCTGTGCCACGCGCTGCTGCAGGCAGCACCCGGCCAGCCGGGCCTAGGCGAGACGCTGTGCCTGCTGGTCAACGGCCTGCTGCAGCAGGGGCTGGCACAGCGCGCCCGCGCCTGGCTGCCACAACTGCAGCGCTGGGCGCCCGATGAGGCCGTGACCCGGCTGTTGCTCGACGGGCAGGCCCGGTCCCAGGCCACGGCGTGATCAGTGCGGGGCCGGGCGCGGGTCCGGTCCCGGTCCCTGTTCCGGGTCACGCAGCAGCCACCGCACCTCCTGTGTGGCCTCGCTGTCGGGATGGCGCGCCTGCAGCGTGGCCAGGATGCCCTGGGCCATGTCCCGGCGCCCGAAGCCCTGCAGCATCAGGCGCGCCGCCAGTTCATAGGCATGGGGCACGGCCGCATGGCCCTTGAAGCGTTTGTCGAAGCCCGAGATCAGGGTCAGCGTCGCCTGAGCATCGCCCGCGCGCCAGGTGCTGCGCGCCAGGGCCAGTGTCTGGTCGGCATCGTCCAGCGCAAAGGTCGCTTCCTTGGCGCGGCAGGCCTGGAACACCTTGAGCGCCTCGGCGGTCTGGCCCTGGCGCAGCAGCAGGGCGATGAAGCGCCGGCCGTGGTCCAGCAGCGTGGCCGTCTTGTCCGACAGCAGCAGCAAGCGGTGGTAGCGGCGCTGGGCATGCGTGTCGTCGGGGTGGGTGCGCTGGTCCTCGTAGGCCAGGCCCAGCGCGGCGGCCAGGTCGCCAGCGGCCACGTGCTCGGCCACGTCCTCGTCCAGCTGCTGGCGGGCGATCTGTTCGGGCGTGCGCGCAGGCGCCCCGTCGGGCCCGCTGTCTGCCTGGGGCACGGCGTCGATGCCCAGCGCCTCATGGTGCTGGTACATCACATAGCCCAGCAGGCTGGCCATGACCCAGCCGAAATAGATCATGGCGAAGTTGAACAGCGGCAGCAGGATCAGCCCGCTGAACAGCGGCAGCAGCAGCGACATGGCGATCTGCGCACCGCTGCTCAACAGGAACAGAAAAAAGCACAGCAGCGCATAGGGCTTGCCGATGATGCGCACCGTGTCCAGGATCAGCAGCGGATTGAGTGCGGAGAAAAAGCCCGTCGTCTGCACCAGCACGATGATGCTGGCCGGCAGCAAAAAGGACAGCAGCAGCAGGGCCAGTTGCGCCATGCCCAGGCTCACCCGCGCACACCAGCCGACGATGATGCCGTGCACCACCAAAATGGCGAACAGCTTCCAGGGCAGATGGGTCCAGTCCGGGTCCAGGTGGCGAGGATAGTCCGCAGCGCGCGATATGCCCTGCGAACCCAGCGCTGCCACCTTGAAACCATAGCGGCTGGCGGCCAGCAGGATACCGATCTGCACCAGCCCGATGGCCAGGGGTGCGGGCAGGAAGAACAGCGCCTTGAACAGCAGGCTGCTCAGCGACAGCAGCAGCGCATAGCCCAGCGGCTGTGACTGCAACGGAAAGGCGAAGAACTGGTTGATCCGGTGCCAGAACGGCTGAGGCACGGCAACGTGGTTCGGCTTCATGGACGGACTCTCTCCCTGTGTTGTATCCGCGCAGTATAGGCAGCACGCTGTATGTAGTCTGACGGGGCCTGTGGTGGAAGGTGAGCCATGTGATCGCACGGATACGACGCGTTGATGCGCCGATGTCTTACAGATGGATACACCGCAGACCCGGTTCCGGGCACCCGCCGCAGGGCCTGCAGCGGATGCGGGCCGGTATCATCCCGCGCAGTGGTTTTCAGCCGCAGCGGATGCGGCCCTGCATTCGGTGCATGCGGGCGACAGGCCTGCGCCTTGTTCCAGCCCTTGCCGCCGAGCCCTGCCTGCAGCGCAGGGTTTTTCATTTGCAGCGTGTCATGCGGACAGCTCGCGTCGCAGTGCTGAAAGCCTGCTCATTCCAAGAAAACAGCGGGCCATCTGAGCCCGACAGAAGGGATTGCCATGGGGGTGCTTCGCACGAAAGCGATCAGTGGGTTGCAGGGGGCTCCGGCGCACAGCCGGCCCTGGAGCCGGTGGGGGTTGGGGCTGCTGCTGGGATCGGTGGCGCTGACGGCGCAGGCCGTGGGCGTGCGCCAGTTCAGCCCGCAGGGAGAGGTGGCCAAGGTCGAGCAGGTGGTGGTGCAGTTCGATGGCACGGCCGTGCGCTTTGGCGACCCCAAGGCGGCCGCGCCGGTCACGCTCAGCTGCAGCGATGCGGCGGCCACCCAGGGCACGGGCCGCTGGAACAGCGACCGGGAATGGGTGTTCGACTTCAAGCAGGCCCTGCCGCCGGGCGTGCGCTGCACGGCCCAGCTGGTGGCCGGCTACAAGTCGCCTGCGGGCACGGCCGTGACGGGCGCTGCCAGCTACCAGTTCCAGACCGGCGGCCCGGCCGTGCTGGACATGGCGCCCGACACCTATGAACAGATCGACGAGGAGCAGTACTTCGCGCTGCGCCTGTCGGGCCCGGCCACCGTGCAAAGCCTGCAGCAGCACATGTGGTGCACGGCCGAAGGCGTGGGCGAGCGCATTCCCGTGCGCCTGATCGAAGGCAAGGAGCGCGACGAGCTGCTCAAGCACCGCGGCTGGGACAAGGCCGCCGCCAAGAACCCGCTGCAGTACGCCACGCTGGCCTGCAACCGCCGCCTGACGGCGGGCACGACCATGAAGCTGGTTTTTGGCGCCGGCATCGCCACGCCCAATGGCGTGGCCAGCCGCCAGGACAAGCGCTTCGAGTACCGTGTGCGCGAGCCCTTTGCGGCCGAGTTCAGCTGCGAGCGCGAGAACGCCCAGGCCGCCTGCCTGCCGATCCGCCCCATGCGCCTGAGCTTCAATGCCCCCGTGCCGCGCAAGCTGGCCGAGGGCATTCGCCTGAGCAGCGGCGCCTCCAAGGTGGCGCCCGTGATCGACGGCGAATACGGCGAAAAGCTCAGCGAGGATTCGCTGGTGCAGAACCTGAGCTTCCCGGCCACCATGCAGGCCCAGGCGCGCTACACGGTGGAGCTGCCTCCGCAGTTCAAGGACGCGGCAGGCCGCAGCCTGAGCAATGCCGACATGTTCCCGCTGCAGGTGGCCACGGGCGCGCTGCCGCCGCTGGCCAAGTTCGCGGCCTCGCCCTTCGGCATCGTCGAGCGCTATGCCGAAGGCCCGGACGGCCCGGCCCTGCTGCCCGTGACGCTGCGCAATGTGGAGTCCGAGCTGGCCACCAAGTCCCTGGACGCCAGCCGCGTGAGCACCAAGCAGCCCGGCAGCGATGCCGAGATCATTGCCTGGATGCGCCGCGTGGCCGACTACGAGTCCTCCGACATGGACCGCAAGCGCGCCTCGCGCGACATCAAGGGCCCGCTGCCGCCCGTGATCGACAACGAAAACCGCGACTATGTGCAGACGCGCATGCTGTCGCTGCTGGCCGGCCAGGGCGACGTCAAGACGCTGGAGCTGCCCAAGCCCGTCAAGGGCGATCCGCGCCCCTTCGAGGTGGTGGGCATTCCGCTCACGCCGGGCTTTCACGTGGTCGAGATCGCCTCGCCGCTGCTGGGCCAGTCGCTGCTCGATGAGCGCTACGGCTCGGCGCGCAGCATGTATGTGCGCACCTCGGCCCTGGTGACCAACCTGTCCGTGCATTTCAAGCTCGGCCGCGAGAACGCGGCCGCCTGGGTGACCACGCTGGACAAGGGCCAGGCCGTGGCCAATGCCAGGATCCAGGTCTCCGACTGCAATGGCAAGGTGCTGACCTCGGCCACCACCGACGCCAGCGGCGTGGCGCGCCTGGAAGGCCTGTCGCCCGAGCCGCCCCAGTGCACGGGCGGTGTCGGCTACCGCTCGCCTGCCTACTTCGTCAGCGCACGCGCCCAGGGCAAGGACGGCCAGCAGGAGCTGGCCTTCACCTGGAGCGACTGGCAGCGCGGCATCGAGTCCTGGCGCTTCAACGTGCCCACCAGCCGCAGCGCCCAGCGCGACGAGGTGGCCCACACCATCTTCGACCGCACGCTGCTGCGCGCCGGCGAGACCGTGTCAATGAAGCACCTGATGCGCACCCAGACCGGCATCGGCCAGGGGCAGGGCGGCTTTGCGCTGCCCGAGCAGCGGCCCACGCAACTGGTCATCACCCATGAAGGCAGCGGCCAGCAGTACACGCAGCCGCTGCAGTGGCGTTCCACGGGCACCGGCGGCCTGAGCGCCGAAAACAGCTTCTCCGTGCCCAAGGGCGCCAAGCTCGGTTCGTATTCCGTGGAGCTGCGCGGCGAGGGCAATGGCTCGCGCGGGCGCAACAACCGCTTCGGCACGGGCAGCTTCCGTGTCGAGGAATTCCGCCTGCCCGTGCTCGAAGGCCGCGTGGGACCCGACGGCAAGCAGGCCCTGGTCGGCGTCTCCAGCCTGCCGGTGCAGGTGCAGGTGAACTACGTCTCCGGCGGCCCGGCCGCCAACCTGCCGGTGCGCGTGTCCGCCCTGGTGCGCTCCACCTGGATGGACCGCAGCGACTGGCAGGGCTTCAGCTTCTCGGCACCGCGCAGCGCCCAGGACACGGGCCAGAGCGATGACGAGGAGGCCACGGCCTCCCAGGACAGCAAGGTGGTGGCCGACAAGCTGCCCGTGACGCTGGACCGTGAAGGACTGGGCAAGCTCAAGATCGAGAACCTGCCCAAGCTGCGCGAGCCGCGCGAGCTGCTGATCGAGGCCACCTATGCCGATCCCAATGGCGAGGTGCAGACCCTGCGCAGCACGCAGATGCTGTGGCCCGCGGCCATCGTGGCCGGCGTACGTGCCGAAAGCTGGATCACCACGGGCCGCAAGCTCCAGTTCCAGGCGCTGGCGCTGGGCGTGGACGGCAAGCCCCAGGCCGGCGTGCCGGTCAAGGTCGAGGCCATCTCCCGCGTCACCACCAGCAGCCGCAAGCGCCTGGTGGGGGGCTTTTACAGCTACGACAACCAGACCACGCTCAAGTCCATGGGCACGGTGTGCACGGGCAACAGCGATGCCCAGGGCATGGTGCAGTGCGAGGCCCAGCTGTCGCAGCCCGGCGAGGTGGAGCTGATCGTCACCGCCTCCGACAAGGATGGCCGGCCCGCCCAGGCCGCCTCCAGCGTCTGGGTCACGCGCCAGGGCGAACTGTGGTTCGGCGGCGAGGACCATGACCGCATGGACGTGCTGCCCGAAAAGCGCAGCTACGAGCCCGGCGAGACCGCGCGCTTCCAGGTGCGCATGCCCTTCCGCTATGCGACGGCCCTGGTCGCCGTGGAGCGCGAAGGCATCGTCAGCACCCAGGTCATGCAGCTCAATGGCCAGAACCCCACCGTGGAGCTGAAGGTCCAGCCCGACTGGGGTCCCAACGTCTACGTGAGCGTGCTGGCCCTGCGCGGGCGGCTGCGCGAGGTGCCCTGGTACAGCTTCTTCACCTGGGGCTTCAAGGCGCCGCGCGAGTGGTGGAACGCCTTCTGGCACGAGGGCAAGGAGTACATCGCGCCCACGGCCCTGGTCGACCTGTCCAAGCCCGCCTATCGCCTGGGCATGGCCGAGATCCGCGTGGGCACCAAGGCCCACCGCATCGACGTCAAGGTCACGGCCGACCAGGCCAGCTACCAGGTGCGCGGCACCGCCAAGGTCACCATCAGCGCCACGCTGCCCGACGGCAAGCCCGCCGCTGGCGCCGAGGTGGCGCTGGCGGTCGTGGACCAGGCCCTGCTGGAGCTCATGCCCAACACCAGCTGGCAGCTGGCCGACGCCATGCTGCGCCGCCGCGAGTGGGGCGTGCAGACCTCGACCGCGCAGATGGAGGTGATCGGCAGGCGCCACTACGGCCGCAAGGCCGTGGCCGCTGGCGGCGGCGGTGGCCGCAGCCAGACGCGCGAGCTGTTCGAGACGCTGCTGCTGTGGAACCCGAGCGTGGTGCTCGATGCCCAGGGCAAGGCCCAGGTCAGCGTGCCGCTGAACGACTCGCTGACCACCTTCCAGGTGGTGGCGGTAGCCGACCATGGCGTGTCGATGTTCGGCACGGGCCAGGCGCCCATCCGCACGGCCCAGGACCTGCAGATCATCAGCGGCCTGCCGCCGCTGGTGCGCGAGGAGGACCAGTTCCGTGCCATGGTCACGCTGCGCAACACCTCGGCCAAGGCCATGAAGGTGCAGGTCACGCCGCGTGCCACGCTGCTGGAGCTGGCAGCGCAGACCGTGGAGATTCCCGCGGGCGAGGCGCGCGAGGTCGCCTGGAACGTCACGGCCCCCGCCCAGCTGGGCCAGACCCGCGCCGAGGCGCTCATCTGGGAGATCGAGGCCCGCGACACCGCAGGCGGTGACAAGCCGGCCAGCGACAGGCTGAAGGTCAGCCAGCGCATCATCCCGGCCGTGCCGCTGACGGTGCAGCAGGGCACGCTGATGCAGGTCGATGGCAGCATCAACCTGCCCGTGCAGCCGCCGGCCGATGCGCTGGCCGGCCGCGGCGGCCTGCGCATGTCGCTGGCGCCCAAGCTGGCCGAAGGCCTGCCGGGCGTGCGCGACTGGTGGGCGCGCTATCCCTACAGCTGCCTGGAGCAGGTCACCAGCAAGGCCGTGGGCATGAGCGACGCCACGCTGTGGCAGTCCACGATGGGCCAGCTGCCCAGCTACCTGGACGGCGACGGCCTGGCCAGCTACTTCCCGCTGGCAGGCGACGGGTCGGGCCGTGCGGCCCGCGGCAGCGATACGCTGACGGCCCACCTGCTCAACCTCTCGGCACTGGCACAGGGCGTGGACAAGCGCTTCGTGCTGCCGGCGGCCGAGCGCGAGCGCATGGAAAACGGCCTGATCGCCTTCGTCGAAGGCCGCATCCAGCGCAGCTTCTGGAGCCCGCGCAAGGATCTGGACATGCGCAAGCTGGCCGCCATCCAGGCGCTGGCGCTGACGGGCCGCGCCAATCCGCGCATGCTCGACAGCATCACCATCGCGCCCAACGACTGGCCCACGCATGCCGTCATCGACTGGGTGGCCCTGCTCAAGCACATGCGCGAGCTGCCCCAGCGCGAACAGCAGCTGGCCCAGGCCCAGCAGATCCTGCGCGCCCGCCTGAGCTACCAGGGCACGCGCGTGGCCTTCAGCAACGAGCAGGACGACCAGTGGTGGTGGCTGATGCAGGGCCCCGAGGTCAACCTGGCCCGCCTGATGCTGGTCAACATGGACGACCCGACGTGGAAGGAAGAGCTGCCGCGCCTGGCCAACGGCTTCATCTCGCGCCAGAGCAACGGCGCCTGGGGCACGACCACGGCCAACCTGTGGGGGGCGCTGGCACTGCAGCGCTTCTCGCAGCAGTTCGAGGCCACGCCCGTGACGGGCGCTACCCAGGCGGCTTTGGGCGCGTCCCAGGCCCGCGTGGAGTGGAGCCAGGTCACGCGCATGCGCGCCAGCGACACCGAGGGCGCGGCCCACCAGGCGTCCAGCTTCGGCGCGACCACGGTGGTCGGCGGCCTGCGCAACAACACCATGTTCCTGCCCTGGAGCGCGGTGGGTGATGCCCGCAAGGGCCAGCTGACGGTGACCCAGCAGGGCACCGGCAAGCCCTGGCTCACGCTGCAGTCCGTGGCGGCCGTGCAGCTGAAGGCGCCGTTCAGCGCCGGCTACACCGTCACGCGCACGGTCAAGCCCGTGGAGCAGGCCGACAAGAGCCTGCCCGCAGGCCAGTACTCGCGCGGCGACGTGCTGCGCGTCACGCTGGAGGTGCAGGCCCGCACCGACATGACCTGGGTGGCCATCACCGACCCCGTGCCCACGGGCGCCACCATCCTGGGCGGCGGTCTGGGGCGCGACTCGGAGATCGCCTCGGGCGGCGAGCGCGCGGAAGGCGCGGGCTGGCTGGCTTATGAAGAGCGCAGCTTCGAGGCCTACCGCGCCTACTACCAGTACCTGCCCAAGGGCAATACGCGCGTGGAGTACACCGTGCGGCTGAACAACGCCGGCGACTTCGCGCTGCCGCCCACGCGGGTGGAGGCGCTGTATGCGCCCGAGATGTTCGGCGAGGTTCCCAACGCCCGCATCAAGGTGAGCGACAAGCGCTGATGCAGCGTTGATGGCGCCCTGACAAGGGGGCGGCCCTGCGGCCTATGATGGCTGCAGGACCGCCCCCTTTTTTCATCACCTCCGCTCCATGGCACAAGTCATCCTCTCTCCGGTTCCCGCGGGCAGCGCCCTGCAGGACCGCCTCAAGACCGCCTATTTCCACGACAGCTACCAGCTGCAATTGCCGGACGACGGCAGCAGCCCCATGGCGCTGTACCTGCGCTGCATGGGCCGCACGCCGGGCTGGATCGACTTTCTGATGCGCCTGCGCAACCGCGTGGTGGCGCCCTTCGGCATCAAGGACCTGGGCACGCTCAGCGGCGTCGATGCGCAGCGCCAGCCATCGAGCTACCGCGTGGGCGACCGCGCCGGCATCTTCCGTGTCCATGCCCTGAGCGACAGCGAAGTGGTGCTGGGCGACAGCGACAGGCACCTGGACGTGCAGGTCTCCCTCATGAAGCTGCCCCGGCCCGAGGGCCTGTCGTCGGCCACCTTCACCGTGGCCATGTCCACCGTGGTCCATGTGCACAACGCGCTGGGCCGCATCTACATGCTGGGCGTGACGCCGGCCCACCGCGTCATCGCCCCGGCCGTTGTGGCCAGGCTGGCGTCCTGAACCAGCCAGGCCTGATCTGGTCCGAGGTCGGTACGTCAGCAAAACGGAAGCATTCAGGGCCTGCGTCCGACGCGACCAGACGCGGCGAATCACGATACTTGCGGCCTTTGCCCGGCGGACATCCCCCGAGCAGGGAACGCGGCCCGCCCCACAAGGGCAGGGCCGCCACCATTGCGAATCGGTTCCCGGGCACACCATTGATCACAAGAGAGAGGGTATATGCCAGACACGACCACCGATCCCCGACCGGCGCCACCTGCGCCGCCAGTGGCTGCGCCACCGGATGCGCCGCAGGCGGCCACGCCATCGCCAGCCGAGCCTGCACCGCGCATCACGTTCTCCGGCCCCGTCGTCATTCCTTCCCTGCTGGTTCTGGGCCTGCTGCTGCTGTACTGCGGCTTCATGCCCGACAGTGCCGACCGGCTGTTCTCCAGCGCCCAGGCCTGGGTGGTGGGGCACATGGACTGGTTCTATGCCGTCTCGGTCACGCTGTTCCTGGTCTTTCTGATCTTCGTCGCGTCCAGCCGTTTCGGTGATATCCGCCTGGGTCCCGATGATGCTGAGCCCGAGTTCAGCTTCATCTCCTGGACCGCCATGCTGTTCGCCGCCGGCATGGGCATCGGCCTGATGTACTTCGGCGTGGGCGAGCCGCTGCAGCATTTCCTCAAGCCGCCCACGGCCGTGCCTTCCACGCCGGCTGCCGCGCGCGAGGCGCTGCAGTCCACCTTCTTCCACTGGGGCTTCCATGCCTGGGCCGTCTACGGGACCATGGGCCTGGTGCTGGCGTACTTCGGCTTTCGCTACAACCTGCCGCTGACCATGCGCTCGGGCCTGTACCCGCTGCTGGGCAAGCGCATCAACGGCCCCATCGGCCACAGCGTGGATGCCTTCGCGCTGGTGGGCACCATCGCAGGTATCGCCACCACGCTGGGCTATGGCGCGCTGCAGCTGGCCGCCGGCCTGCACACGCTGACGGGATGGGACACCTCCACGGCGCTGTTCCGCATCTCGGTCATTGTCATCGTGGTCTGCCTGGCCGGGTTGTCTGCCGTCTCGGGCCTGGACAAGGGCGTGCGGCGCCTGAGCGAGTTCAATCTCGTGCTGGCCTTCATCCTGCTGGCCTTCGTCATCGTGGCCGGGCCCACGGTCTTCCTCTTCGAGGCGCTGAGCGAGAACATCGGCAACTACGTGTCTGGCCTGGTGCAGCTGTCGTTCCGCACCTTTGCCTACGAGCCGCCCAGCCAGGAAGGCTGGTTCGGCGGCTGGACCATCCTCTACTGGGCCTGGTGGATCTCCTGGTCGCCCTTCGTGGGCATGTTCATCGCACGCATCTCGCGCGGTCGCACCATCCGCCAGTTCGTGACCGGCGTGCTGCTGGTGCCCACGGCCTTCAACCTGCTGTGGATGACGGCCTTCGGCAACAGCGCCATCTGGATAGACACCCACGTGGCCATGGGCGCGTTGGGGCAGACGGCCTCGAACGTGGATGCGCTGCTGTTCCGCTTCTTCGAGTACCTGCCCTGGTTCAAGCCCGTGGCCTGGCTCACCATCGTGCTGATCGCGGTGTTCTTCGTCACCTCGGCGGACTCCGGGGCCTTCGTGGTGGACAACATCGCCTCGCGCGGCCATGCGCGTTCGCCGGTCTGGCAGCGGCTGTTCTGGGCTGCCGTGCTGGGCGTGACGGCCATGGTGCTGATGCTGGCCGGCGGCCTCAAGGCGCTGCAGGCCATGACCCTGGTGGCGGCCCTGCCGGTGGCCGTCATCATGCTGGCCCTGTGCTACGGGCTGTGGCGCGGCCTGCAGGCCGACCGCGCGCACTTCTCGCCCGACCTGGCTCCGGCCACCAGCTTCTGGAGCGGCCAGCACTGGCGCAAGCGCCTGGAGCAGATCGTGCACCAGCCCTCGCGCGCCGATGTGCGCAGGTTCCTGGCCGGCGTGGTGCTGCCCGCCATGAACGAGGTGGCCGCCGAGATGCAAAGGCGCGGCGTTGAGGCCGTGGTCACCGAGGACCTGGATGGCGAGGGCGCCGTGCGCCTGACCGTGCCCGATCCCTCGCTGCGCGACTTCGTCTACGGCGTGCGCGCCACGCGCCGCACGGTGCCCACCTTCCTGGTGAGCGAGGCGGCCAGCGAGCAGGAGCGCCGCCATGTCTACGAGCCCATCACCTTCTTCGAGGACGGTCGCCTGGGCCACGACATCCAGTACCTGCGCAGCGAGGAAGTCATCGCCGACATCCTGCGCCACTACGAGCGCTACCTGTCGCTGAGCGCCGACCAGCGCACGCATCTGCTGAACCGGGCGCCGGGCCACAGCTGAGCCGTGTCTGGCAGTGCCGCCGTCGCGGCACCCCGGGCCTTTGGGTAAACACCGGGGTGCCAGCCAGCGGCCGCCTGCGGATACTGGGCGCTGCCATGCAGCTCGAATACTCTACCCATTCGCAGGAGCCACGCCATCGTTTCGACTACTGGCACGAGGTGGTCTGCCGCCACTGCATCCCGGCCGACAGCCACCGCGCGCAGGGGGATGGTGCCGGTCCCGGCGGCTTCGGGGCCACGCTGTCCGTGCGGTCCCTGGGACTGCTGGAGATCAGTGCCATGTCGGCGCCCAGCCACCGCTGGGTGCGCAACGCAGCCCACCTGCGCCTGCATGCGCGCGACGAGCTGTGGCTGGGCTATCTGCTCCAGGGCCAGGCCGAGGTGCGCCAGGGCGGGCAAGTGGCCCGGCTGAGTGCGGGCAATCTGGTGCTTTATGACGCTGCGCAGCCTTTCGAATTCTCGGTGGCGCCCCGCGATATCCTGCTGATGCGCATTCCGCGCAGCGAATTGTTGAATCGCTTTGCCCGTGCACCTTCGCACGTGGGCCGGGCGCTGCATGGCCATGCCCCGGCCGTGGCGCCGCTGCGGGCCATGCTCGGCGAGGCCATCGCCATGCCGCCTGCGCCGCACGGTGATGCCTTGGCGCAGCGCTTCGGCATGGCGCTGCTCGACGTGCTGGCCCTGGCGCTGGAGATGCAGGAAATGGCCGTGCAGCCCCGCGCGGAAAGGGACCTGCATGGCCGCATCCAGGCGTTCATCCAGGACAACCTGGGCTCGCCCGAGCTGTCGCTGCAATGGCTGGCGCAGCAGCACAACGTCTCGCCCCGTACCGTGACGCGGGCCTTTGCGCGGCACAACCAGACGCCCATGGGCCTGGTATGGCAGCTGCGGTTGCAGGCCAGCCGCCAGGCCCTGATGCAGGGGCGCTGCTCCAGCGTGACCGAGGCGGCCTTCGCGCATGGGTTCTCCGATGCGGCGCACTTCAGCCGAGCCTTTCGCAAGGCGTTCGGCTGCACTCCCCGCAGCCTGCTGGCCGCCTGAGCAAGGTCGCTGACCCTCACGAACAAGCGTCGGGGCTGCTGGCTCCCTAGCATGGATCTGCCGTGCGTCCCGTGCGGCTTTTCCAGTGCAACAACGGTGGCGCCCCGGAGCCGGGCGCCGGGAGACATGCCATGAACGACAGCGAACTGCACCATCTCGAACTGCTGGAGGTGGGGCGCGAGATCCAGTCCCGCCGCATTTCCTCGGAAGAGGTGACCCGCCACATGCTGGCGCGCATCGAGGCCGTGGACGCGCGGCTGCACAGCTACGTGACGGTGATGGCGCAGCAGGCGCTGGAGGACGCCCGCCGCGCCGACGCCGAGATCGCGCAGGGCCGCCGCCGCGGTGCGCTGCACGGCGTGCCGCTGGCGCTCAAGGACCTGCTGTGGACCCGGGGCGTCCCCACCACGCATGGAATGACGCTGCACCGCGACCATCGCCCCACGGAAGATGCCACCGTGGTGCGCAGGCTGCGCGAGGCCGGCGCCGTCATCCTGGGCAAGCTGCAGCAGACCGAAGGCGCCTTCGCCGACCACCATCCCGAGATCACTGCCCCCGTCAACCCCTGGGGCGCCCAGCTGTGGCCCGGGGCCTCGTCCAGCGGCTCGGGCGTGGCCACGGCGGCGGGGCTGTGCTTCGGATCGCTGGGCACGGACACCGGGGGCTCCATCCGCTTTCCATCGGCCGCCAACGGCATCACGGGGCTCAAGCCCACCTGGGGCAGGGTGAGCCGCCACGGCGCCTTCGAACTGGCCGCGTCCCTGGACCACATAGGCCCGATGGCGCGCAGTGCTGCCGATGCCGCAGCCATGCTCGCGGCCATCGCCGGGGCGGACCCGCTGGACCCTACGGCCAGCCAGTGCAGCGTGCCCGACTATCTGGCCATGATGACGCGCGGATTCTCCGGCCTGCGCCTGGGCATGGACCGGCAATGGGCACTGGACGGCGTGGATGCCCCCTCCCGCCAGGCGGTGGAGCAGGCCCTGGCGGTGGCGCAGCGCCTGGGGGCCAGCGTGCAGGAAGTCCGCTTTCCCGATGCCACCCAGGCGGTGGAGGACTGGCCGGCGCTGTGCGCGGTGGAGACCGCCGTGGCGCACGGCGCCACTTTCCCTGCACGGCGCGAGGCCTATGGCCCCGGGCTCGCCGGGCTGATCGACCTGGGGCTGGGCCTGTCCGCCACCGACTACCAGCGGCTGCTGCTGCGCCGCGCGGACTTCACGGGCCGGATGCGCGCACTCTTCGCGCAGGTGGACCTGCTGCTGGTCCCCGCCACGGCCTTTGCGGCCCCCACGCTGCAACGCATGGCGCATTTCGGCTCCGATGCCGAGCTGTTCTCGGGCATGCTGCGCTATACCTGCCCGTTCGACCTGACGGGCAGCCCCACGATCACGCTGCCCGGCGGACGCACTCCTGAGGGCGCGCCCGTGGCCTTCCAGTTCGTGGCCCCCGACTTCCGCGAAGACCTGCTGGTGCGCGCGGGCTGGGCGTTCCAGCAGGCCACGGATTGGCACAGACAGCACCCTGCTGCCTGAGCTGCATGGGGGCGCCAGTCCGGTGGCGCGACACGGGCCTGTCACACAGCCTTCCTAGACTGGCGTGATGTCCTTGATCGAGATGGAAGGTGTCGCCAAGTCCTGGGGCGGCACCACGGCACTGCAGGCGCTGGATCTGCGCATTGAACCCGGATCCTTTTGCGTGCTGCTCGGTCCCTCGGGCTGCGGCAAGTCCACCACGCTGCGCATCATCGCGGGCCTGGAAAGCGCCACCTCGGGCCGCGTGCGCATCGATGGGCAGGACGTCACCCACCTGCCGCCCGCACGGCGCGGCATTGCCATGGTGTTCCAGAACTACGCGCTGTTCCCGCACCTGACGGTGGCGCAGAACATCGGCTTCGGCCTGTCCGTGCGCAAGGTCCCGGCGGCCGAGGCGCGCCGGCGCATCGACGAGGCCGCCGCGCTGCTGGGCCTGGACGCGCTGCTGGCACGCCGGCCCGGCCAGCTGTCGGGTGGCCAGCAGCAGCGCGTGGCGCTGGGCCGCGCCCTGGTGGCCCGCGCCCGGGTCTGCCTGATGGACGAGCCCCTGTCCAACCTCGACGCCCAGCTGCGCCAGGAAATGCGCACCGAGCTGCGCGAGCTGCAGCGGCGCCTGGGCCTGACCGTGGTCTATGTCACGCACGACCAGGCCGAGGCCATGGGCATGGCCGACCAGGTGGTGCTGCTCAGCCAGGGGCGCGTGGAGCAGTGCGCTGCGCCCCAGGAGATCTACAGCCGGCCCGCCACCACCTTTGCCGCGCGCTTCATCGGCACGCCGGCCATGAACATCGCGCGCCTCGACGGCCTGCACATCGCGGGCAGCCATGCCAGCGCCGCGCCCGCCGGCCTGCAGCAGCCGGCCCAGGCGCGCTGGCTGGGCGTCAGGCCCGAGGACATGCGCCTGTCGCTCCATGGCGATGTCGGCAGCGGCCCCGTGGTGGCCGCCGACATCGAAAGCCTCGAATACCTGGGCGCCGACCTGGTGCTGCGCTGCCGCGTGGGCAGCGAGCAACTGATGGTGCGCACCGCTGGCAGCCAGCTCGGCGGCCTGCAGCCGGGCCAGCTCGTGGGCCTGCGCTGGGCGCGCGAGGCCACGCATTTCTTTGACGAAAAGGGGCGGCGCTGCACGGCCTGATGCCGAGGCACCGGCCCCCAATTCCTTCGCCAATTCACCGTTTCAGCCGTTTCAGCCGTTCCGGCTTTCGCACCCGAAGCACCTTCCAGGAGAGTCCGCCATGCAACGCCATGCCTTCCTCAAAACCCTCGCAGCCGCTGCCGCCGTGGCCGCCACGGGCCTGCTGAACACCGCCAGCGCGCAGACGCCGCTGGAGGTGCCGTTCTACTACCCCGTGGCCGTGGGCGGCCCCATCACCAAGGTGATCGACGGCTATGCGGCCGAGTTCAACAAGGCCCATCCGCAGTACCGGATCACGCCCGTCTATGCGGGCACCTACCAGGAGACCATCGTCAAGGCGCTGACGGCCCACAAGTCGGGCAAGCCGCCGGCCAGCTCGGTGCTGCTGTCCACCGACATGTTCACGCTGATCGACGAGGACGCCATCGCCCCCATCGACGACTTCGTGAAGACCGATGCCGACCGGGCCTGGCTCAAGGGCTTCTACCCGGCCTTCATGGCCAACAGCCAGGCGGGCGGCAAGACCTGGGGCGTGCCCTTCCAGCGTTCCACCGTGGTCATGTACTACAACAAGGAAGCCTTCAAGGAAGCCGGCCTGGACCCGAACAAGGCGCCGCAGAACTGGAAGGAACTCAAGGAAGCCGCCCACAGGCTGACGAAGAAGGACGCCAGCGGCAAGGTCGTGCAGTACGGAATACAGATCCCGTCCACGGGCTTTGCCTACTGGATGCTGCAGACCCTGACCACGCCCAACGACGTGCTGCTGGCCAACGAGGCCGGCACCCAGGTCACGCTGGACAGCCCCCGGGTAGTGGAGGCGCTGGACTTCTGGGTGGGCCTGGTCAAGGAAGGCGTGCACCCGGCCGGCGTGGTGGAGTGGGGCACGACGCCCAAGGACTTCATGGAAAAGAAGGCCGCCATCATCGTCACCACCACGGGCAACCTGACCAATATCCGCGCCAATGCCAAATTCGACTTCGGCGTGGGCCAGATCGCAGGCAACGTGCGCAAGGGCTCGCCCACGGGCGGCGGCAATTTCTACCTGTTCAAGAAGGCGCCCAGGGAGCAGCAGGAGGCGGCCTTCCAGTTCATGAAGTGGGTCACCCAGCCCCCGCTGGCCGCGCAGTGGAGCATGGACAGCGGCTACGTTGCCGTCTCGCCCGCCGCCTATGACACGCCCGCGCTCAAGAAGTACGGCCAGGACTTCCCGCAGGCCCTGGTGGCGCGCGACCAGCTGCCGGTATCGGTGGCCGAGTTCTCCACGCATGAGAACCAGCGCGTGACCAAGGTGCTCAACGACGCCGTGCAGGCCGCCCTCAACGGCAGCAAGACCTCGGCCCAGGCCCTGCAGGATGCGCAAAAGGAAGCAGACCGCATCCTGCGCCGCTACAAGTGATGGCGCAGTGCCGCTGACCGCATGAGCTCCGCTCCCGCCTCCCTTGTCCGCGGCCGCCAGGCCGTCCATGCCTGGCTGATGCTGCTGCCGGCGCTGGTGCTGCTGGTGGCCTTCACGCACTGGCCGGCCGTGGCCACGCTGATCGACAGCCTGCATGCCACGCCGCGCGGCGGCCAGCCGGGGCCATGGGTGGGGCTGGAGAACTACGCCGTCATGGCCGACGACCCGGTGTTCTGGCAGGCCGTGCGCAACAACCTGTGGTTTGCGGCGGCCACGATTCCGCTGTCCATGGCGCTGGCGCTGGCCATGGCGCTGTGGGTCAACGAGAGGCTGGCCGGCCGCGCCTTCGTGCGCATGGCGTATTTCACGCCCACGGTGCTGCCCATGATTGCCGTGGCCAATATCTGGCTGTTCTTCTACACGCCGCAGTACGGGCTGCTGGAGCAGCTGCGCGGCGCACTGGGCCTTCCCGCGCACAACTGGCTGGGCGATCCGTCCACGGCGCTGGCCTGCGTGACCGTGGTGGCGGTGTGGAAGGAGGCGGGCTTTTTCATGATCTTCTACCTGGCCGCGCTGCAGACCCTCAACCCCAGCCTCAAGGAGGCGGCGGCCATCGAGGGGGCCTCGCGCTGGTACTTCCTGCGCCGCGTGCAGTGGCCGCTGCTGATGCCGACCACGCTGTTCGTGCTGGTCAATGCGGTGATCAATGCCTTCCGCCTGGTGGACCACCTCTTCATCCTCACGCGCGGCGGGCCGGACAACGCCTCCACGCTGCTGCTCTATCACCTCTACGAAGTGGGCTTCAAGTTCTGGGACACGGGCTATGCGGCCGCCATCACCGTGGTGCTGGTCGCCGTGCTGGCGGCCGTGGCGCTGCTGCAGTTCTTCGTGCTCGACAAGAAGGTGCACTACCAATGAGCGCCGCATCCATTGCCCCGCGCCATGCGCCGCCCGCGCTGTATGGCGCCACCTGGCTGGACACGCTGGCCGCCTGGCTGCTGGCCCTGCTGTGGATACTGCCGCTGGCCTATGCGTTCTGGACGGCCTTCCATCCGCCCGAATACTCGGCACGCTTCGACCTGGCAGCGCCCTGGACGCTGGAGAACTTCCGCCGTGCCTGGCAGGCCGCGCCCTTTGCGCGCTATTTCCTGAACACGGCCGTGCTGGTGGTCATGATTTTGGCGGCCCAGCTGGTCCTGGGCACGCTGGCCGCCTATGCCTTTGCGCGCTACCGCTTTCGCGGCCAGGGCCTGGCCTTTGCCCTGGTGCTGGTGCAGCTGATGATCATGCCGGACATCCTGCTGGTGGCGAACTACCAGACCCTGTCGCGCCTGGGCGCCGTCGATACGCTGCTGGGCATCGGCCTGCCGTACTTCGCATCGGCCTTTGCCATCTTTTTGCTGCGCCAGACCTTCCTGGGCATTCCCCGGGAACTGGACGAGGCCGCGCGGGTGGAGGGCGCCAGCACCCTGCAGATCCTGTGGCGCGTCTACGTGCCGCTGGCGCGGCCCGTGTACCTGGCGTTTGCGCTGGTGTCGGTGAGCTTTCACTGGAACAACTTCCTGTGGCCGCTGATCATCACCAACAGCGTGCAGGCGCGCCCGCTCACGGTAGGGCTGCAGGTGTTCTCCAGCGTGGAGTCGGGCGTGGAATGGGCCACCATCACGGCCGCCACGCTGATGAGCTCGGGCCCGCTGCTGGTGGCCTTTGTGCTGTTCCAGCGCCAGTTCGTGCAGAGCTTCATGCGTGCGGGGATCAAGTGAGGGCGGTGCTAAAGTTCCTTGTCCCAGCCTTTCACCCCGAGGTCCACCATGTCCGGTCCCGCATCCGCAGGTCTGTTCATCTACGCCAAGCAGCCTGACCGGCTGGCGCTGTTCTACATGGAGGTGCTGGCCATGCGCATGCTGCACCACACGAGCGAGCTCATGGTGCTGCAGTCGCCGGACCTGCAACTGGTGCTGCACGCCATTCCCGAGGCGATTGCGCGGCACATCACCATCACCGAGCCACCCCAGCCGCGCGAGAACGTGGCCCTCAAATTCTTTGCCACCGTGACCAGCTTCGCGGCCGTCCGTCCCCTGGTCATCGCCCATGGCGGCCAGCTGTGGGAGCAGTCCTGGCAGGGTCCTGGCTTTCGCGTCTGCAACGCCATGGACCCCGAAGGCAACCTGTTCCAGCTGCGCGAGCCGCTGCCCGCATGATGCAGATCCTCACCTGGAACACCCAATGGTGCCTGGGCCTGGACGGCCGCATGGACCCGGAGCGCATCGTGGCGCATGCGCTGTCCATGGCCGATATCGACGTGCTGTGCCTGCAGGAAATCGCCATCCACTATCCCGGCCTGCAGGGTGCGCCCGGCGACCAGGTGGCGCAGATCCGCCAGGCCCTGCCCGAAGGCTGGAAGGTCTTCTTCGGTGCCGCCGTGGACGAGTTCACGGCCGTGGGCCGGCAGCGCTTTGGCAACCTGGTGGCCACGCGCCTGCCGGTGCTGCAACTGGCCCACCACCGCCTGCCGTATCCGCACGATGGCGGCGTGCGCAGCATGCCGCGCTGCTGCACGGCGGCCACGGTGATGGATGCCGCGCTGGGCCCCGTGCGGGTGATGAGCACCCACCTCGAATATTTCTCGCGCCGCCAGCGCATGGCCCAGGCGCTGGCGCTGCGTTCCCTGCAGATCGAGGCCCTGGGCCAGGCCGAGGCGCCGCCCCAGCCCGCCAGCGACGGCTCGCCCCAGCAGACCAAGCCGCACACGCCGCATGCCGTGCTCTGCGGCGACTTCAACTTCGAGCCGCATGAGGACGAATACGCCGGCCTGTCCGCCCCCTGGGCGGCCGGCGAGCAGGGCGCCCTGAGCGCCGGCCAGTGGCACAACAGCTGGAGCGTGCTGCACCCGGACCAGCCCCAGCCGCCCACCTTCAGATTGTTCGACCGCCAGTGGGGTCCCGAGCCCGGCGCCTGCGATTTCGCCTGGGTCAGCGACAGCCTGCGCGGCCATGTGCGTGGCTGGGCCGTGGACAGCGACACAAGGCTCTCGGACCACCAGCCCGTGCTGCTGCAGCTGGATTGATCCAGGTCAGGGACCGCCGCCAAGCCGGCCTTGGCCTACAGACAGTGTGGCGGGCCTGCTCCAAGGTCATGGGGACTGTTTTGAAGGAGCATCCATGAGCCCCAATCCGCTGTCCACGATTCTTCACCGCACCTGGTGGGTGCTGCTGCTGCGCGGCCTGGTCGCCATCGCCTTCGGCGTGCTGACCTGGGCGCAGCCGGCGGTATCGCTGGCGGCGCTGGTGCTGACCTTCGGCGCCTTCACCTTTGTGGATGGCCTGCTGGGCGTGTACTCGGCCATCCAGGGGCGCGACCAGATGCGCCATTGGTGGGTGTTGCTGCTGTGGGGCGTGGCCGGCGTGGTGGTGGGCGTGCTCACCGTGGTCGCGCCCGGCGTCACGGCGCTGGTGATGACGCTGTACATCGGCGCCTGGGCCCTGGTCACGGGCCTGCTGCAGATCGTGGCGGCCGTGCGGCTGCGCAAGGAGATCACGGGCGAGTGGCTGCTGATCCTGGGCGGCGTGCTGTCCGTGCTGTTCGGCGCCTTCGTGCTGGCCCAGCCGGGCGCGGGCATGATGGCCATGCTCTGGGTGCTGGCCACGTATGCGGTGGTCTTCGGCGTGCTCATGGTGCTGCTGTCCTTCAAGCTCAAGAAGGGCATACGCCATTCTTCCTGAGCCGCTGGTGCAAAGGCGGACAATGCCGGCTCCATGATCGAATCCCGGCGACCTTCTCCCTTCATGCGTCTTCCCCGCGCGGCCCTGGCGGCCGCGCTGCTGTTCGCGGCGGCCGGTGCCGCCCAGGCGCTGCCCAGCTTTTCCGAGGTCCGCGAAGGCCACCGCTCCTCCGAGACCGAATTGCTCTCGCGCGAGGGCGAGGTGCTGCAGCGCCAGCGCACCGACGCCAGCGTGCGCCGTGGCGACTGGGTGGCCCTGGCCGACATCTCGCCCGCGCTGCGCACGGCTCTGGTCGTCAGCGAGGACAAGCGCTTCTACGAACACAGCGGCGTGGACTGGACTGCAGTGTCCGCCGCCGCCTGGGGCAACCTCTGGAACCAGCGCACGCGCGGCGCCAGCACCATCACCATGCAGTTGGCGGGTCTGCTGGACGGCGACTGGCGCCAGGGCCCGGGCGGGCGCAGCGTGGTGCAGAAACTGGGCCAGACCGTCTCGGCCCAGGTGCTGGACCGGCGCTGGCGCAAGGACCAGATCCTGGAGGCCTACCTGAACCTGGTGCCCTTCCGGGGCGAGATCGTGGGCATCGATGCGCTGTCGCGCACTCTGTTCGGCAAGGCCGCGCACGGGCTGGACGCGCGCGAGGCCGCCATTGCCGCCGCCCTGGTGCGTGCCCCCAACGCCTCGCCCGAGCGCGTGGGCCGGCGCGCCTGCGGCGTGCTGCAGTCGCTGGCGCCCGAGGATGCGGCGGCGCGCGACTGCACGGCCATGGAATTGCTCACCGCCAGCGTGCTGCTGCGCCGGCAATGGGCCGCCAGCGAAGGCCAGGCCCCGCATCTGGCGCGCCGCCTGCTGGCCGAGCCGCAGTCCAAAGGCCAGGCGCGCGTACGCTCCACGCTGAGCGCGCCCGTGCAGCGCTTTGCCGTGCAAAGCCTGCAGCAGCAACTGCGCGAGCTGCAGGGCCGCAACGTGGAGGACGGCGCCATCGTCGTGCTGGACAACGCCACGGGCGAGGTGCTGGCCTGGGTGGGCTCGTCGGGCGAATTGAGCCAGGCGGCCGAGGTGGACGGCGTCACGGCCATGCGCCAGCCCGGCTCCACGCTCAAGCCCTTTCTCTATGCCCAGGCCATTGCAGAGCGGCGGCTGACGGCGGCCTCGCTGATCGAGGATTCATCGGCACACATTCCCACGCAGAACGGGCTCTACATTCCGCAGAACTACGACCGGCGCTTCAAGGGCTGGGTCTCGGCGCGCACGGCGCTGGCGTCGTCGCTCAACGTGCCGGCCGTGCGCACCCTGGTCATGGTCACGCCCGATGCCTTCTTCTCGCAACTGCAGCGCCTGGGCCTGCCGCTGCGCGAAAGCGGCGGCTACCACGGCTTCAGCCTGGCGCTGGGCAGCGCCGAGGTGCCGCTGCTGCAACTGACCAATGCCTACCGCGCCCTGGCCAACGGCGGGCAACTGACGCCCGTGCGTTGGGCGGCGCAGCCCACGGGCGCGGGGTCCGCAGCGCAAAAGCCGGCTGCGCCCGTGCAGGCCATCGACGCACGCGCGGCCTTCATCGTGGGCGACATCCTGTCCGATCCCATGGCGCGCGCGCCCACCTTCGGCACGGACAGCGTGCTGGCCACGCGCTTCTGGTCGGCCGTCAAGACCGGCACCAGCAAGGACATGCGCGACAACTGGGCCGTGGGCTGGTCGCAGCGCTACACCGTGGGCGTGTGGGTGGGCAATGCGCGCGGCGAGGCCATGCACTCGGTCAGCGGCACCAGCGGCGCGGCACCTGTCTGGGCGGCCGTGATGGGTTTCCTGCATGCCCGCACACCCAGCCGCGCGCCCAAGGCGCCGGCGGGTGTGCTGCAGCAGGCGGTGCGCTTCGGCCCCGATGCCTCGGGCCTGCCGCTGGAGAGCGCGCGCAGCGAATGGTTCGTGGCGGGCACGCAGCAGAGCCTGTTCGCCATGGCAGGCAGCGGCCTGCCTGCCGCATCCGCATCGACACGCGGGACTTCGGCGGCCTCGCCCGTGCGCATTGCGCGCCCGGCCAACGGCACCATCCTCGCGCTGGACCCCGACATTCCGCCAGACCGCCAGCGCGTGCAGCTGTCGGCCCGGCCCTCGGGCACGGCCGCCACGCAGGAATGGCAGGACGCCAGCCTGCGCTGGCGCATGGTCAGCGCCGCCCCGCCCGGCGCGGCCGAGCCTGCGCCCAAGGAGATCGGCCGGGGTGCTGCCGCCGCCTGGATGCCCTGGCCCGGCCGCCACCGGCTGGAACTGGTCGATGCCAAGGGGCAGGTGCTGGACAGCGTGCAGGTGGAGGTGCGCGGCGCCGGCGTGGTGGCTTCGCGCGCGGGCGGGCGCTGATCAGGCGCCGGTCGTGATCACTGCGCCGCGCGGGGGCCCGCCGCACGGATGCCCGCCGCGCGGAAGCCCGCCGCAGTGAAGGCCACCAGCTCGTCGATCACATGCTCCACGGGGTCGGCGCGGTGGCCGCCGCCCAGCATGCGGCTGACTCGGCCGTTGTCGGAGCGGATGTACATCATGGCGCCGTACATGCATTCCAGGCGCCACTGGAAATCGTGCTGCGACAGCTGCGGCAGAGCCTGGCGCAGCAGGGCCGCAAAGCGTTTGGCAGCCTCGTCGTAGGCGGCAAAAACCACCTCCCTGACTGCCTGGTCGGGATCGACCGAACACAGGGCCGTGACGCGGTTGAAGTCGGCCTCGCCCTCGCTGTGGGCGGCGCGCAGCGCGGGGGCGATGAAGGCCCGAAGAATGTCCTCCACGGCGGGCTGCGGCGACTGGTGCTCCAGCCTTTGCAGCAGCGCATGGCGCTGTCCGTTGACGGCCATCACGCGCTGCTCGAACAAGGCCTTGAGCAGGCCCAGCTTGTTGCGGAAGTGGTAGTGGATGGCGCCCGTGTCCACATCGGCCAGCGCCATGACGGCGCGCAGCGACGTGCCCGCGTAGCCATGCCGCGCAAACAGCTGCTCGGCGGCTTGCAGAAGGCGTTCGCGGGCCTGGGCGCGGGGTTCCTCGGCCGCGGTGTCATCGGTGCTGGACGTCATGGCTGCGGATCATAGACAGCGCCAGGCCCTTGCCGCACCAAACCATGGCATGGTGGTGACATGGATTGATTCAGTCGACTGACTGAATTAACATGCGCAGCCATCACACAACGACAAGGAGACACAGCATGACCACCCGCAAGTGGCTCGGCGCCCTGATGGCGCTGGGCTGCACCCTGGCCACCGCGCAGGAGCCGTTCCCGTCGCGGCCGCTGACCCTCATCAACCCCTGGGCGGCGGGCAGCTCCACCGACGTGATGGCGCGTACGTTGGCAGAGGAATTCCGCAAGCAGCTGGGCCAGAGCGTGGTCGTGGTCTCGCGCGACGGGGGCTCGGGCGTGATCGGCATGAATGTGCTGGCCCAGGCGCCGGCCGACGGGCTGACGCTGGCCTTCACGCCCATGACCCCCATCACCGTGCAGCCCCACTACGTCAAGGGCCTGAAGCTGGGGCCCGACAGCGTGCAGCTGCTGTGCGGCGTGACGGAGAACATCCTGGGCGTCAGCGTGCGCGCAGACAGCCCTTTCAAGACGATAGGCGAGCTGGTGGCGGCGGCGAAGAAGGGCTCGCTGAGCTACGGATCGCCGGGACCGAACTCGGCGCCCTTCCTGGCCATGGACCAGCTGGAGCGCGACCAGGGCCTCAAGCTCGTGCATGTGCCCTACAAGGGCGATGCCGGCTCGATACAGGAATTGCTGGCCGGGCGGCTGGACTTCGTCAGCAGCATCGCGGCCTCGGCTGCGCCCCAGATACGCGCGGGCAAGCTGCGCCTGCTGGCCGTGGCCTCGGAGCGCCGCCACCCGGCCTTCCCCGAGGTCCCCACCTTCAAGGAACTGGGCATGGCGGTGCAGGAGGAATCGTTTGCGGGCCTGTTCGTGCCGCGTGGCGTGCCCGAGGCGGTGCTGGGCCGGCTGGACGCTGCCTGCGCCGCCGCCGCGCGGTCCGATGCCGTCAGGCAGGTGGCCCAGCGCGGCGACCAGGTGGTCTTCCACCAGGACCGCCGTCAGTGGGACCGGCGCATCCACGACGAATTCCGCAAACAGGGCGCAGCGGCCGAACGCCATGCGCAGTGACCTCCTTTCCGCCATCTCTTCATCCATGACCGATTCCAGCCTGCCCCCCATCCGCCGCGTGATCACGGCCAACGACGCACAGGGCCGCTCCTTCATCGCCGAGGACGGCGCCTCGCCCGCCGTGCGCCTGGTCGAGGAACGCCCCGGCTACCGCATCACCAACCTGTGGCGCACCGATGCCTCACCCGCGCAGATCAATGCGCCCGACACCATTGCCATCCACCAGGGCGTGGCACCGCCGCCCTATGGCACGGTGCTGCGCATCCTGGACATTCCGCCCGAACCTGCCGATCCGCAGGAGCTGGCGCGCGCCCTGCATGCCACCTTTACACGCATGTACGGCGACGCCCACCGCAACGTGCAGCCCGGCGAGCATCCGGGCATGCACCGCACGGATACCGTGGACTACGCGCTGATGCTGGAGGGCGAGCTGGTCGCCATCCTGGACCGCCAGGAAACCGTGCTGCGCGCCGGTGACGTGCTCATACAGCGCGGCACCAACCATGCCTGGGCCAACCGCTCGGGCCGGCCTGCGCGCATTGCCTTCGTGCTGGTGGCGGGCGAGCAGGGCTCCTGACTCAGGGGGCCTGGCCAGCCCATGCCGCCGCGGCAGGGCGTGGCCGTACGAAGCGCTGCTCGATCACGGTCTCGCCCCATTGCTGGCCCGGCCATTCCTCGGCCAGGGTGAAGCCTGACGATTCGTAGAGCCGGCGTGCTGCATCCAGGCCCCGGAAGGTCCACAGCTGGGTGGCCTCGAAGGCCTGCTGGTCGCAGAACGCCAGGGCTTGCTGCAGCAGCTGGCGCCCCGTGCCGGCGCCGCGCAGGCCGTCTTCCAGGATGAACCAGCGCAGATGCGCCTGGCGGCCCTCGGGGTGCTTGCCCAGGTCCTCTCCATCGATGGCCACGGAGCCCACGATGCGGTCGCCGTCCAGCGCCGTCCACAGCTGGTTGCAGGGCTTGTCCAGCCGGCCCGCGAACTCGGCCAGGCCGCTGGCCACGCGGCTTTCGAAGAAGACGCCAAAGCCTGCGTGGCGCGCATAAAAGCGCGCATGCATGTCCACGATGCGGCCCAGGCAGCCGGGCCGGTATCCGGGCAGGACCTGTATCTGTGCGGGCACGGGTACGGGCTGGGGCAGGGGCAGGGGCTCCTCCTGCCGGTGCGCCTGCAGCGCCCGGGCGTACAGTGCCAGCCCTTGGGCGACGGCCTGCTGCTGCGGCGCCTGCATGCGGTCCAGCGCCGCCGTCACCTGCTGGCGCCCGAAGGCCTCGATGGCGGCCAGCGTGCGCCGGCCCTTGGCGGTCAGGGCCAGCTGCTTGACGCGGCCATCCTCTCCATCGGCGGCTTCCTTCAGCTCGCCCGCCTCCACCAGCTTGCGCACCATGCGGCTGACGCTGGATTTCTCCAGCCCCAGGACCTGGGCCAGCTGCGAGGCCGCCATGCGCCCCTGTGCGCCGATCTCCAGGATGGCATGCACGGCCGAGGGCGGGTAGTCCGTGGCCGCCAGCGTGGCCTGCATGAAGCCCAGCTCGCGCACCATCAGGCGCGAGGCGGCGCGGATGCCATCCACCAGGGAAAGATCGTGCTGCGGCATGGGTGCTCCTTGTGGCCGTGCAGGGTTTGAATATGGTTGCATGGTACAACCATAAATGCCGCTGCGCATCTGTTGATGCAGCGATGCATGCCCCAGGCGTAAAAAAGCCGCCCGGCGCATGCGGGCGGCTGGGGCCTGGCGCAGATGCGCAAGGCTCAATTGACCATCAGGCGGAACGGCCAGACATAGGCCTGCAGTGTCACGAAGATGCCCATCAGGCAGGCCAGGGCGACGGAGTGGAAGAACACGTAGCGCAGGATGTCGCCCTCATGGTTGAACCAGCGCGTGGCCGTGGAGGCGACGACGATGGACTGCGCATCGATCATCTTGCCCATCACGCCGCCCGAGCTGTTGGCCGCGCCCATGAGGTTGGGCGACAGGCCCAGTTGCTCGGCCGCCACCTTCTGCATGCCGCCGAACAGCACGTTCGATGCCGTGTCCGAACCCGTCAGCGCCACGCCCAGCCAGCCCATCAGGGTGCCGAAGAAGGGGTAGAACACGCCCGTGTTGGCGAAGGCCAGGCCCAGCGTGGTGTCCGTGCCCGAGTAGCGCGTCAGCGTGCCCAGGGCCAGCATCAGCACGATGGTGATGAGCGAATAGCGCACCAGCCAGATGGTGCGCACGAACTGGCTGACCAGTTGCACGGGGTTGTACTTCATGACCAGGCCGCCCACGATGGCCGACAGCAGGATGCCCGTGCCCGTGGCCGACAGCAGGTTCAGCGTGTAGATGGCGCCTTCCTTGGTGGGCTGGCGCACGACGGGCGGCACCTTCTCGATCAGGTTGTGCAGGCCTTCCATGGGAAAGGCCGGGGCGAACAGGCCGTTGAGCGCGGCCTTGACCGAGGGCAGGCCCCAGATGAAGACGAAGACCGTGAGGATGGCCCAGGGCGTCCAGGCGCGGATCACGTCGGCGCGCGGGTGCTGGGTCACGGCGCGGGGCGCCTGGGCTTCGCCGCCGCTGTTCTCATGGCCCTTGAGCGAGGTCGAGCGCCAGATGGTCCTGGGTTGCCACATGCGCAGGAAGCCCACCGTGCAGACCATGGAGACGATGGCCGCGATGATGTCCACCAGTTCGGGGCCGATGAAGTTGGACACCAGGTACTGCGGAATGGCGAAGGACACGCCGGTCACCAAAATGATGGGCCAGATCTCCATCATGGCCTTGCGCCCGGCAAAGGCCCAGATCAGCCAGAACGGCACCAGCACCGAGAAGAACGGCAGCTGGCGGCCGACCATGGCAGTGACCTCCATCAGGTCGTAGCCGTGCACCTTGGCCAGCGTGATCACCGGCGTGCCCAGCGCGCCGAAGGCCACGGGCGCGGTATTGGCGATCAGCGACAGGCCCGAGGCGGCCAGCGGCGAAAAGCCCAGCCCAATGAGGATGGCCGCCGTCACGGCCACGGGCGTGCCGAAGCCGGCCGCGCCCTCGAAGAAGGCGCCGAAGGCGAAGGCGATCAGCAGCAGCTGGATGCGCCTGTCCTCGGTGATGCCGGCAATGGAGTCCTGCAGGATCTTGAAGCTGCCGTTCTTCTCGGTCAGCTGGTGCAGGAAGATGATGTTCAGGACGATCCAGCCGATGGGCAGCAGCCCCGTGAAGCCGCCGAACAGTGCCGCGCGCCCGGCCATGCCTGCCGGCATGTTGTAGACGAAGACCGCGATCACCAGCGCCGCAATCAGCCCGGCGCCGGCCGCCAGGTGGGCCTTCATGTGCAAAAAGCCCAATCCCACCAGCATGACCACGACCGGGATGGCCGCGAGCAGTGTGGACAGCCACATGTTGGAAAGAGGGTCGTAGACCTGCTGCCAAACCATAGGAGCGTCTCCTGAAGAGTTTTTAGGATGTTGTGCGGGGCGGATCGTCGCTCTCATGGCTGGTTGGCACACTAGCGTTAGCCCTCGGTTGGGCTGCGAGAGAGAAAATTTCAATCGGCGCACAAATCACTTCAAACCCGAACGGGTGACTGGAACGCGCCCTGCGCACTACCATGCTCGGCAGTCCCGCGCCATGCGGGTTTCAGAAAGCCAGAAAACGTGTCCACCGACCTTTCCAAAATCACCTGCATCGAAGACCTGCGCGTCGTGGCCCAGCGCCGCGTGCCGCGCATGTTCTATGACTACGCCGACTCGGGCTCCTACACCCAGGGCACCTACCGCGCCAACGAGGACGACTTCCAGAAGATCAAGCTGCGCCAGCGCGTGGCCGTGAACATGGAGGGGCGCAGCACGCGCACCACCATGATCGGCCAGCAGGTGGCCATGCCCGTGGCCATTGCGCCCACGGGCCTGACCGGCATGCAGCACGCCGATGGCGAGATCCTGGGCGCGCGCGCGGCCCAGGCCTTCGGCATTCCGTTCACGCTGTCCACCATGAGCATCTGCTCCATCGAGGACATTGCCGAACACACGGCCCGCCATCCGTTCTGGTTCCAGCTCTATGTGATGCGCGACCGCCGGTTCATGGAGCGCCTGATCGAGCGCGCCCGTGCCGCCAACTGCTCGGCCCTGGTGCTGACGCTGGACCTGCAGATCCTGGGCCAGCGCCACAAGGACATCAAGAACGGCCTGTCCACGCCCCCGAAGCCCACGCTGCGCAACCTGGCCAATCTGGCAACCAAGCCGCACTGGTGCCTGGGCATGCTGGGCACCAAGCGCCGCACCTTCGGCAACATCGTCGGCCATGTGGATGGCGTGGCCGACATGAGTTCGCTGTCGTCGTGGACCGCCAGCCAGTTCGATCCCAGCCTGAACTGGGGCGACGTGGAGCGCATCAAGAAGCTCTGGGGCGGCAAGCTCATCCTCAAGGGCGTCATGGACGCCGAGGACGCGCGACTGGCGGCCGACAGCGGCGCCGATGCGCTCATCGTCAGCAACCACGGCGGCCGCCAGCTCGACGGCGCACCCTCGTCCATCGAGGCGCTGCCCGGCATTGCCGAGGCGGCGGGCAAGGACATCGAGGTCTGGATGGACGGCGGCATCCGCAGCGGCCAGGACGTGCTCAAGGCGCGTGCCCTGGGCGCCCAGGGCACCATGATCGGCCGCAGCTTCCTCTACGGCCTGGGCGCTTATGGCCAGGACGGCGTGACGCGTGCACTGCAGATCATCCAGAAGGAGCTGGAGACCACGATGGCCTTCTGCGGCCATACGCAGATCGATACCGTGGACCGCAGCATCCTGCTGCCCGGAACCTATCCGGGCGCCGTGCGCTGAACCGGCAAAAGCCGCACGAGAAAAGGACCGCCTTGGCGGTCCTTTTTCCTTTCAGGCTGCGCCTCAGGCTTGGGCAGGTACGCGCCGGCTTTCCGGCTGCGCCGCCACCAGCCGGCCTGCCGCATGCAGCACGGCCAGGATGGACGCGGTCACGATGTTGGCATGGCGCCCCGCACCGAAGCGCGTGCCCGCCACGCCGGGCAGGGCGGCCTCGACGATGGCCAGCGCCATGGCCCCGGCGCCCTGGCCCAGGCTGCGCTCTTCGTAGTGGTCAATGCGCAGCGCCACGCCCAGGTGCTGGCCGAGGGCGGCGGCCACGGCATCGATGGGGCCGCTGCCTTCGCCATACAGCTGCAGCCGAAGGCCGTCTGGCCGGACCACTTCCAGCGCAATGCCCTGGCCCTGGGCGCTGTCGAACAGGTGGTGGCTGCGGTAGTGCCAGGGAAGCTGCAGGGGTGCGAGGTAGGTCGCCTCGAACAGCTTCCACAGGTCGTCGCTGGCCAGCTCGGCCTCGCAGGCGTCCGCCTGTTTTTGCACCACGGCGCTGAACTCCACCTGCATGCGGCGCGGCATGGTCACGCCATGGTCACGCTGCAGCAAAAAGGCAATGCCGCCCTTGCCCGACTGGCTGTTGACGCGAACGATGCTGTCGTAGGTGCGGCCCAGGTCCTGCGGGTCGATGGGCAGGTAGGGAACGCGCCAGGGCGCATCGGGCCGCTGCGCCGCAAAGCCCTTGGCGATGGCGTCCTGGTGCGAGCCCGAAAACGCCGTGAACACCAGGTCGCCCACATAGGGGTGGCGCGGGTGGATGGGCAGTGCCGTGCATTCCTCCGCAATGCGCGCCACGGCGGCGATGTCCGAGAAGTCCAGTCCCGGCGCGATGCCCTGCGTGTAGAGGTTGAGCGCCAGCGTCACCACATCGAGGTTGCCGCTGCGCTCGCCGTTGCCGAACAGGCAGCCTTCCACGCGCTGGGCTCCCGCCAGCAGCGCCTGCTCGGCGCAGGCCACGCCCGTGCCCCGGTCGTTGTGCGGGTGCACGGACAGCACGATGTGCTCGCGCCGTTCCAGGCGGCGGTGCATCCACTCGATCTGGTCGGCGAAGACATTGGCCGTGCTCACTTCCACCGTGGTCGGCAGGTTGATGATCATGGGCCGCGCGGGGCCTGCATCCCAGGCGCGGATAGCCGCGTTGCACACGGCCAGCGACACGTCGAGCTCGGCCATGCAGAAGGTCTCGGGTGAGTACTGCAGCACCCATTCGGTCTCGGGGTGGGCATCGGTCAGTTCGCGCAGCAGGGCGATGTGGTACTCCACCATGGCGATGATCTCGGGCACCTGCATGCCGAAGACGATCTCGCGCCAGGCCGGGGCAATGGCGTTGTAGAAGTGCACGATGGCGCGCCGCGCTCCGGCCACGCTGTCCACCGTGGCGCGGATCAGGTCCTCGCGCAGCTGGGTGATGACCATGGGCGTCACGTCGCCGGGGATCAGCCCGTTGTCGATCAGGTGGCGCACGATGCCGTAGTCGGTCTGCGAGGCCGAGGGAAAGCCCACCTCGATCTCCTTGAAGCCTATGCGCACCAGTTCGTGGAACAGGCGCAGCTTGCGCTCGCGGTTCATGGGCTCGAACAGGGCCTGGTTGCCATCACGCAGGTCGGTGGACAGCCACACGGGCGCCTGGCTCAGCTGGCGTGAGGGCCATTGGCGCTCGGGCAGGTCGACGGCGGGGAAGGGAAGGTATCGGGACGCGGGATTCTTCAGCATGCGGGCCTCGCAGGAAACGCTGGGGTTTGCAGCCACCGGATCGGCCGGCGGCCCCGCTCTCCTGGCTTCCCGGTGTGGGGAAGCTGCGCCAGGCCGGGATCAGGGAGAGTCGGTGCGAAATGCGGCGCCTGCGCAGGCGCCCGGACCCCGGCCATGGGCCAGGGGTGGTAGGAAGGGCGAGGGCAGGCGGTGCATGGTGCGATGGCGGTGAATCACAGGGAACGGGTGCCAGTTTGCGGGCAGGGTGCCTGTCTGTCTTTATAGAATTTCTCATTTTCTATATGGATCTGGACAATATGCGCACGACCCATGCCCCGGCTTCGGCAGCCGCCGTTCCCTGCAGCCATGCCGGGCTGCCCGAGCTGCAGGCCGCCGCACCGCTGCCGGTCACGGGCGTGGCCGCCGACTATCCGGCGGGGCTGGAGGTGGAGGAACACTCCCACGAATGCTGCCAGCTGCTCTACGCCGTGCAGGGGGTGCTGGAGGTGCGCGCAGGCAGCGGGCGCTGGGTGGTGCCGCCCACGCGCGGCGTCTGGCTGCGCTCGGGCGTGCCCCACGGCTTGCGCATGCGCGGCGCGGTACAGGTGCGCAGCCTGTTCGTCGATGCGCAGGCCGCTGCAGATCTGCCGGGTACGGACTGCGTGATCGAGGTCTCTCCCCTGCTGCGCGAGCTCATCAGCGAGGTGGCGCGCTGGCCTGCATCGGCACCGCCGGGGCGGCGCGAATCCATGGTGGTCGAGCTATTGCTGCAGGAGCTGCGCCAGCCGCCCGTGGTGCCGTTTCACCTGCCCTGGCCGCAGGATGCGCGCATGGCCGCTGTCTGCCATGCGCTGGCCGAAGGAGACGGGGCGGATGGCCTTGCCGCCACAGCCGCCACAGCCGCCACAGCCGCCGCAACTGCCATAGGCGCCGCAACTGCCACAGCCGCCGACTGGGCCGCACGGCTGGCCATGGGCGAGAAGACCTTCCACCGCCATTTTCTGCAGGCCACGGGAATGAGTTTTGGCCGCTGGCGTCAGCGCGCACGGCTGCTGTCCTCCATGCAGGCGCTGCTGGCCGGAAGGCCCATCGTGCAGGTGGCGCTGGAGGCCGGCTATGAAAGCCACAGCGCCTATTCGCTGGCCTTCAGGCGCCAGTTCGGCATGCCGCCCTCGGCCTTCGGGGGCAGGGGCGACAGGCCGTAGGGGGCCGGGCCGCGTCAGGCGGCCTTCCAGATGATGTAGTCGGCCTGGTACTGCACGACCTGCTTCTGGCCCAGCGTGGAGCTGTTGCAGGCCATGGCAGGGGCCACGCCGCCGCGCGTGGCCACGCGCTGGATATAGGTCACGCCCTGCATGGCGCCCATGCCGGTGGCGGGCTCGGCCTTGACCAGTTGCATGGGGATGTTGCCCGCGCTGGACGGCGCCACGGCGACCTGGGTGGCCGTGACCTTGGAGCCGTCCTGGTGCGCCCAGGTGGCGGGCGGGCCGAAGTAGCGGCCGATGACGCGGCCCTGGCGGTCCGTCAAACGCGCATCCGGGCCGACAAAGGCCCATTCCTGCTCCATCGCCTGGTCCTTCTTGGCGCGGCATTCATAGGTGATCTGGCCTATGCCCACCGTCTCCATGGCAACCTTGTGGCCTGCGGGCACCTGCACGGCGGCCGGCAGGTCGGACTGGGAATAGCTCTTGCCCATGTCCATGGAGGAGCAGGCGCCAAGGGTCAGTGCGGCCATGGTGGCCAGGCCGAGGGGGAGGATGTAGCTCATGAAGGTCTCCAGGTCGATGGGTTGAGGGGTGTCGCCTTGAACCGCTGTCCGGGGCGCGACACAGGGAATACGCAGCAAGGCAGCGACTGGATTCACCTGAATGGAAAAAAAATTTATCCGCATCCGGTTCGCAATGCGCTGCGTATTGCTCACGGAGAGCCGGTGCAAGCCGGGAGACCCCCGCCAGACCTTCTGCAACCCCCCGGCTGAGCACCGATATGCCCCTTGAATCCGATCGAAAGACAGAACAAGCCCCCGGGCGGCCACGCAACAGTGCGGGCCACGGGGCCGACCGCTCGCCCACAATGCGTGCATGGGCACCACACCAACCGACCAAGAGCTGATGGACCTTCTGGACCGCATCGCAGCGCAGGACGAGTCCGCGCTCCGCAGCCTGTACGAGGCCACCTCGTCCCGGCTGTACGGGCTGGCGTTGCGTATCCTGCGGCACAAGGACTGGGCCGAAGACGTGCTGCAGGACAGCTACCTGCACATCTGGCGCAGCGCCTCGGGCTACCGGGGCACGCTGAGCCCGCCGCTGGCCTGGATGGGCCTGGTGGTGCGCAGCCGGGCCCTGGACTTTCTGCGCCGGCGCCGCGCCGAACGCCTGCACCTGAACGAAGAGTTCGACGAGGCGCAACTGGCGGCCCATGGCGGCGGGGACGATGAAAGCCAGGGCCCGCTGCAACTGGCCGAGGCCAGCGAACAGGCCGTGGCGCTGTACCAGTGCCTGGAGCGGCTGGAAGGCCGCCAGCGCGAGGTGGTCAGCCTGGCCTATCTGCGCGACCTCAGCCATGGCGAGCTGGCGGGCCAGCTGCAACTGCCGCTGGGCACGGTCAAGACCTGGATACGGCGCGGCCTGGAGCAGCTGCGCCGCTGCCTGTCACGCCATGCGTGAAGCAGTTGACATGCTCTGAGCGGCCAAAGGATTTGCCATGAATATTTCCCGACACCCCGAACTGCTGGACCGGCTGGCCGCCGCTTACGCCCTGGGCACGCTGCGGGGCGCGGCACGCCGCCGCTTCGAGCAACTGGCCCGTGACCAGGCCCCGGTGCGCGCCGCCGCCCTGCTGTGGCAGGGCCGCTGGTCGGCCCTGTCCGAAATGCAGGCGCCCGTGCGCCCTGACGATGCGGTCTGGGTCCGTATCGACAACCTGCTGCAGGCCGAAAAGGCCCGCGCCGCCCAGGCGCACCGGCGGCGCGCCGACGATGCGCCTGGCATGGCCCGGCGCACGGAATCCGCCGTGGGGCGCGCCCTGGCCTGGTGGCGCGGCGCCGCCGTGCTGGGCGCCTGCGCCACCGTGGCGGCCGTGGCCGTGGGGCTGTGGTCGCACCAGGACCTGCGCCAAAGCGGCGAACGCCAGCTGGCCGTGCTGAACAACCAGTTGCAGGCCACCCAGGCTGCGCTGCAGGCCGCGCCCCAGATCCAGTACGTGGCCGTGCTGGCTGACGACAAGGCCGATGCCTCCATGCTCGTGACCTTCGACCCCGGCAAGAACACCCTGGTGCTGCAGCGCGTGGGCGACTTCCATGAGGCCTCCGACAAATCACTGCAGCTGTGGGCCCTGCCGCCCCAGGGCGGCCCGCAATCGCTGGGCGTGCTGGGACGCGACAAGCTGGTCAAGCTGACCGCCGCGGCCGCCGAGGTCCAGGGCGTGCCTGCCCTGGCCATCAGCCTGGAGCCCAAGGGCGGCGTGCCCAGCCAGACCGGGCCCACGGGACCGGTGCTGTTCAAGGGCGCTCTGATCCGGCGCGACCTGTAGCGCGCCGCGCAGGCCCGCTCGCCATTGGCGACGGCCGTGCTGCTGCACAACGCAGCCTGCTTGCCCTGGCCAGAGCAGGGCGCGCGTGCAGCGCTGGCTGGCCGGCCTCTGTTTCGCTGCCGGGCGCGGCAGCCTTCTCCAAGCGCGTGCGCCTGGTGCCCGACCGGCGGCTATGCTGGCCGGCACTCAGTCGCCCGCGCCTTGCCGGCGGTGCCTTCCCTTTTTTGCCGACATGCTTTCTTCCCTCCAAGACCTGACCTGGCTGTGGGTGCCCGTGGTGCTGTTCGCCGCAGCCGCCCAGACCGTGCGCAACACGGCGCAGCGCTCGCTGACCGCCGAGCTCGGCACCCTGCCGGCCACCCTGGTGCGCTTTCTGTACGGCCTGCCGTTTGCCGGCATCTACCTGCTGGCGCTGTACCTGGGAGGCGATGGCGCCTGGTCGCTGCCCCGGTTCTCATGGGCCTACCTCGGCTGGATCGCGCTGGGTGCCTTCTTCCAGGTCGCGGCCACGGCGGCGCTGCTGCTGGCCATGAAGGAGCGCAACTTCGCCGTGGCCGTCACCCTGTCCAAGACCGAGGTGCTGCAGGTGGCCCTGTTCGCCGGCATCTTCCTGCATGAGTTGCCCACCGCAGTGGCGCTGGCGGCCATGGCGCTGGCCACCTTCGGCGTGCTCATCCTGTCGCTGCCGCCGCGCGGCCAGATGCTGTCGCTGTCGGCCTGGGCCAGCCGATCGGCGCTCTACGGCCTGGCCTGCGGTGCCTGCTTTGCCATCGCCACCGTGGGCTACCGGGGCGGCGCCGTGGAACTGGCGCGCCTGGGCGAGATATCTCCCTGGCTGTCGGGCGCCTGGGGCGTGCTGATCGCCCAGCTCATGCAGACCCTGGGCCTGGGCGCCTGGATCGCGCGCACCCACGCGCAGGGCCTGCGCCCCATCTTCCGCGCCTGGCGCGTCTCGCTGCTGGCCGGCGGCATGGGCGCGGCCGCCTCGCTGGCCTGGTTCACCGCCTACGCCATGCAGGGCGCGGCACCCGTGCGCACGCTGGGCATGGTCGAGGTGGTGTTCAGCTACATCGTCTCGCGCCGCGTGCTCAGCGAAAGCCTGAGCCGCCAGGAGAAGATCGGCATGAGCCTGATGGTGCTGGGACTGGTGCTGATCTGCCTGCAGGGATGAATGGTCCAGGGCCTGTGTAAACAGGCCCTGGAGGCTGTATGAATGCACAGTTGCCGCAATAATGGCGGCGTGCCTGAAACGACACCCACGACACCCACGACACCCACGACACCCGCAAGCCCTGCTGATGCTGCGCCCCCGCGCCGCATCGCCCACCTGGACATGGACGCCTTCTATGCCTCGGTGGAGCTGCTGCGCTATCCGCAGCTCAAGGGACTGCCCGTGGTCATCGGCGGCGGACGCCGCGCGCACGACGAGGCGCTGGATGCGCGCTACGCCGGCCGGCTGCACGAGATTCCGGTGGACGAGTTCTCGCGCCTCAAGGACTACGTGGGCCGGGGCGTGATCACCACGGCCACTTACCCGGCGCGCCAGTTCGGCGTGGGCTCGGCCATGGGCATGATGAAGGCTGCGCGCCTGTGCCCCCAGGCCATTCTGCTGCCCGTGGACTTTGCCGAGGTGCGGCGCTTCTCGCGCATGTTCAAGGAAATCATCGTCTCCATCGCCCCGCTGATGGAGGACCGCGGCGTGGACGAGGTCTACATCGACTTCACCGACGTGCCCGGCGGCCAGCGCGAAGGCGGGCGCGTGCTGGCGCGGCTGATCCAGAAAACCATCACCGACGCCACGGGCCTGACCTGCTCCATCGGCGTGGCGCCCAACAAGCTGCTGGCCAAGATGGCCAGCGAATTCAACAAGCCCAACGGCATCTCCATCGTCCAGCCCGACGATCTGCAGGCCGTGATCTGGCCGCTGGCCTGCCGCAAGATCAATGGCATAGGCCCCAAGGCCGATGCCAAGCTGCAATCGCTGGGCATACAGACCATTGGCGAGCTGGCCAAGCAAAGCCTGCCCCAGCTCGTGCAATGGTTCGGCCGCGCCTACGGCAACTGGCTGCATGGCGTGTCCTGGGGGCGCGATGAGCGGCCCGTGGTCACGCACAGCGAGCCCGTCTCCATGAGCCGCGAAACCACCTTCGAGCGCGACCTGCACGCCGTGCGCGACCGGGCCGAACTGAGCGCCATCTTCACCGACCTGTGCGAACGCCTGGCCCACGACCTGCAGCGCAAGGGCTACATGGGCCGCACCGTCGGCATCAAGCTGCGCTACGACGACTTCAAGACCGCCACGCGCGACCACACGCTGGAGCTGCCCATGGCCGATGCCGCCACCCTGCGCCGCGCCGCAGGCCAATGCCTCAAGCGCGTGCCCCTGGCCAAGCGGCTGCGCCTGCTGGGCGTGCGCGTGGGCAACCTCGTTCGCACGGCCGACTGGAACGCCACCGCCCACGACCCGCTTGCGCGCGAGCAACTGCTCAGGGGACCGGCCCAGCCTGCGCCGGACAGCGATCCCTTTACACCTCAACTGTTCTGAATCATCACCACAAATCTGGCGCATACGCTGTAAAACCATGCACCAGTTCCGAGCATGAGACTGCGGTTGCCGTGCTGTGAGATGATTTGGAAATGTGAATTTGTGTTTCCGTTTGATGGATTCCGGTGGCTTCTGAGCGTTTTGCCATGCCATTTCACAAGAACAAGAGACATCCCAAAGGAGTGGTACCCATGCGCGTGAATTTGCCCGTCAGCCAGCTCAACTACGACTTTCCGGGCGATGAGCTGCTGGTATCCGTCACCAACACCAAGGGCGAGATCACCCATTGCAACCCGGCCTTCGTGCGGGTCAGCGGCTATTCCTACGAGGAACTGATCGAGCAGCCGCACAACCTGATCCGCCACCCGGACATGCCTGCCGCCGCCTTCAAGGACATGTGGCGCACCATCGCCCACGGCTACCCGTGGACTGCCCTGGTCAAGAACCGGCGCAAGAACGGCGACCACTACTGGGTGCGCGCCAACGTCACGCCCATCATGGAAGGCGGCCGTCCGCGCGGCTACCTTTCGGTGCGCACCAAGCCCCGGCCGGACGAGGTCGAAGCCGCCGAAGCCCTCTATGCCCGCATGCGCGCCGAAGCCGATGCCGGCCAGGAAACCCTGCGACTGCGCGGCGGTGAACTGCGCCGCCTGGGCCTGGCAGGCCTGTGGGACCGCCGCAGCGACCTGGGCCTGACAGCCCGCATGGCGCTGATGCTGGGCGGCGTGGGCCTGGCGGCCATGCTGCCCGACCTGCTGGGCTGGCAGGGCGCCGCAGCCTGGGGCACGCGCCTGGCCGCCTTGCTGGCGGGGGGCAGCTTTGTGCTGTGGCGCTTCCAGCAGCGCTGCGTGGCGGGCCTGGAGCAGGCCAGCGGCTTTGCCGCCGACATTGCCAGCTGCCAGCTGGGCACCAACATGCAGCACGACTACAGCGGCCCCATGGGCGCCCTGATGCAGCGGCTGCAGCAGATCCAGATCAACCTGCGCGCCGTGGTCGGCGACGTGCGCACCGAAATGCGCGGCTTTGCCACCACGGCCCACGAGATCGCCCAGGGCAGCTTCGACCTCGCGCAGCGCACAGAATCCCAGGCCACCAGCCTGCAGCAGACGGCGGCCTCGATGGAAGAGATATCGGGCACCGTGGCGCAGACCGCCGACACGGCCCAGCTCATGGCCCATGAAAGCGACCAGAGCCGCCAGGTCGCGGGCAAGAGCGGCGCCGCCATCCAGGAAGTGGGCTCTGCCATGGAGCACATCCGCGGCTCCTCGCGCCGCATGGGCGAGATCATCGGCGTCATCGAAAGCATTGCCTTCCAGACCAACCTGCTGGCCCTGAATGCCGCCGTCGAAGCGGCACGCGCAGGCGAGCAGGGCCGCGGCTTTGCCGTCGTGGCCGGCGAAGTGCGCGCCCTGGCCCAGCGCAGCGCCTCCGCCGCCAAGGAAATCAGCGGCCTCATCAACCGCACCGTGGACGGCATCAACGACGGCAACGCCCGCATGGACGCCGCAGGCCGCACCATCGACGGCATGGTCGACGCCGTGGGCCGAGTCAGCGACCTGGTCCATCAGATCAGCATCGCCACGCGCGAACAATCCGTAGGCATCGCCCAGGTCAACGACGCCGTGGCCCAGCTCGACTCCGTCACCCAGCAAAACGCCGCCCTGGTCGAACAATCGGCCGGCGCAGCGGGCTCGCTGCGCGCCAGCGCCCAGTCGCTGGAGCGGTCGCTGGAGGTGTTTACGTTGCGGTGAGGGAAAGGGGCCGGCCGCCTCTTTTACTGCCGCGCCGAGCGCACGTTGGCCGGCAAGGCGCCAGGATGGCTGGTGCGGAACGGGTTGATGTCCAGGCCGCCACGGCGCGTGTAGCGTGCGTAGACCGAGAGCTTGAGGGGGCGGCAGCGGGTCCAGATGTCCATGAAGATGCGTTCCACGCATTGCTCATGGAATTCGTTGTGGTTGCGGAAGCTCACCAGGTATTGCAGCAGGCCTTCCTGGTCGATCTGCGCGCCGCTGTAGCGGATCTGCACGCTGCCCCAGTCGGGCTGGCCCGTGACCAGGCAGTTGCTCTTGAGCAGGTGGCTGACGAGGGTCTCGGTGACGGGCGCTTCCTCGTGGTTGGCGTGCAGCAGCTCTGGGGCGGGCTGGTACTGCGTGCATTCCACGTCCAGGCGGTCCAGCAGCAGGCCATCCAGTTCCTGCACCATTTCCTGGTCGAAGCGGTCCAGGCCGATGATCTTCACGCCGATGCTGCCCTTTTGCTCGCTGCCTCGCCATAGCGCTTCGGCCAGGTCGGTGCGAAGGCGTGCCTGGACTTCGGCCGCGTCGGCCAGGCGGGTGTTGTTGAAGCTGTTGAGGTAGAGCTTGAACGACTTGCTTTCGATGAGATTGGGGGTCTCGCAGGGAATCGTGAAATGCACGAGCGCCACCTGCGGCTTGCCGCGCAGGTTGAGCCAGGACAGCTCGAACGCCGTCCACAGGTCGGCGCCGAAGAAGGGCATCTGGCTGCCCTGAATGCCGATTTCTTCGCGCTTGGGCGCACGCGGCAACGGGAACAGCAGCGAGGGGTCGTACTGGTCGATGTAGGCGGAGCTTTTGCCCAGCTGGGATTGTTCGGGAGTGTTCATGGAAAAAGGGCCGGCCGTGCCGGCGCTGGTCAGGCCTGGACGGTCCGCGCGGAGCGCGTGGACCCAGGCTTTGAAGCTAACTGAATTTCCATGCCCGCAGGCATGGGCGGCCATATAAGGTCAATAAGGGTTGGTGCGCCCGGGTCCGATGGTGCTCAGTGGAATTCGCGTTCGCGCAGCCATTTGGTGGCGATCCATTTTTCGCCGGCCAGCACGGGCGCGCCGCCGTGCAGGGTACGCGTGGAGGGGTCGGGGCGCTCATAGCTGAAGAAGACGGCGTTGCCCCGGCGCGGCACGACTTGCAGCGGCACTTCGGGGAAGATGGTTGCGCCACCGCGCTCGGGCTCGTTCAGGTAGATGACCAGGGTGCCCACGCGCTGGCCGCCGCGCTTGAGGATGGTGGGCGTGCCGGGTTCGCCGGGCGCGAAGTAGTCGTGGTGGGGCTTGTATTCGGCGCCAGGGCCGTAGTGCAGCACCTGCAGGCCCTCGCCATGGTCCAGCGGCCAGCGCAACAGGCGGGCGATGCGTTCTTCCAGCTGGCTGACGATGCCGGTTTCCCCGCGCTGGAAGAACATGCCGTTGCTGGTTCGATCGTCATTGATCTCTTCGCCGCCGCTTTGCGTGGCCACGGTGAGCGATCGCGCCATGCGCGGACGCGCGGCGGCGATGATGGCGTCGCACTCCTCATGCGAGAGCAGGTTGCCGAAGACCACGATGCGCGGGTTGCGCATGCTGACCAGTACCTGAACCTGGCGGTCGCCGACATCAATGCTGCTGGGGTCCTGGGCAAGGTCCGGTTCGGGCAGGCTCGAGGCCGAGACCACGACGGCCGGTGGCGACACCTCGCCCTGTTCGGGCAGGTCCAGCGCCCGCCTTGCCAGTTCTTCGCTCCAGCCCACGTCGCGCATGGAGCGCAGCAGGGCCGCAGGCCCTATGCCGGATGCGCGCTGGTCGCGAACCCATTGCATGAGTTCGGGCGTGAGACCGACGGGCAGGTCCTGCGCGGCGGTCTGGGAATCTGGTGAGGATTTGAGGCTCATGGCGTGCAGTGCGGCCCTTGCCGCAGTGAATGGACTCCAAAGGCATCGAGGCCGGGGCCGGCCGGTGGCCGGCGAGGCTCAGTCAGCGGTCTTGCGACGGAACACCAGGCGCGCAGGCGTCGAGGAAGCTGGCGCCAGCGCGTAGCCCTCCAGATCGAAGGCTTCGAGTTCAGCCGCGCTGCGAGCGCGTCGTTGTATGGCAAATCGTGCCATCAGCCCGCGCGCACGTTTGGCATGGAAGCTGATGATCTTGTAGGCGCCGTTCTTGTAATCCTCGAATGCGCATTCCACCACCGGGGGCTTGAGGTGCTTCAAGTCTACCGATTTGAAGTATTCCTGCGAAGCCAGGTTGACGATGACGCGCTCGCCCGCCGGCTGCTTGGCCGCGCGCTGGTTCAGGTGCTCGGCAATGCGGCTGCCCCAGAACTGGTAGAGGTTGCTGCCATGCGCGGTTTCCAGCCGCGTGCCCATTTCCAGGCGGTAGGGCTGCATGCGGTCCAGCGGGCGCAGCACGCCGTACAGGCCGCTGAGGATGGCCAGGTGCTGCTGGGCCCAGTCCATGTCCTCGGCATCCAGGCTGCGTGCCTGCAGGCCCTCGTAGACATCGCCGTTGAAGGCCAGCAGCGCCTGCCGGGCGTTGGTGGCCGTGAAGCGCGGGCTGAAGGCCTCGTAGCGCGCCACGTTGAGTGCGGCCAGCTTGTCGCTGATACCCATCAGTTCCGACAGTTGCTGGGGCGACTGGCGGCGCAGCACTTCGATCAGCTCCAGCGGCTGTTCGGAGAAGACGGGCAGCGTGTGCGGCAGTTTCGGGGGCAGTGGCGTGTCGTAGTCCAGCGATTTGGCGGGGGAGAGCAGCAACAGCATGGCGGGACGGAAGCTCCTGGAAAGAGGTGGACGGAAGGCGTGGGGAGACGGATGAGGTGAGGGCGGAGGCGGAAACAAACAGGGGCCGCGAGGGCCCCTGTGTTGTCACTGTCTGTGGTCAGACCTGGGCCGCGCCCTGTGGCTGCGGCTGCTGCTCGAACGGCAGTTGCAGCTCGCTGAGGTCCTTGCGTGTTTCCACGAGGATCAGCGGGCCGTCATCCAGAGCGACCACGGGCGGGCGCTCGCGCACGACGCGCTCGGGCTGCGTTTCGGCGGCGATGGCTGCCTGGGCTGCCGCCACCTTGTCGGCATCGGAGCCCACCCATTGCAGGCCCGAAGCGGCGGCCAGCGCCTGCAGCTCGGACATGGGCAGCTGGTAGGCCTGGACCTTGGGCAGGCCGCGTTCGGCGGTTGCTTCAACGGCCTTGGCTGCTGCGGGCGCGACTGCCACTGCGGCAGGAGCGGCCACGGGTGCAGGTGCTGCCACGGGTGCCACCACGGTGGCGGGTGCGACCGGCGCGGGGGTCACCGCAGCCACGGGCGCGGGAGCGGCAATCTGCTGCTCGGGCACGGGGGCCGCGACGGGTTGCTGCACCGCTTGGGCTGCTGCAGCTGCTGCGGGCTGCGCAGGCACTTGCGCTTCGGCCATGGCTTCAGGAGCCTGGGCTTCGGCGGCAGGGCTGGCTGCGTTGAAGTAGCTGCGGCGGGCAGGCTGGTCCTGCTCGGGAGCGGCGGCTTCGAAGGATTGGACGGCTTCGCCCTCCGCTTCGCGCGGTGCGCGCTCTGCACGGTCACCGCGATCGCCACGCTCGCGGCGGTCACGGCCATAGCGGTCGCGCGAACGGCGCTGGCGCGGCTGCTCTTCGCCGGAGGCGGGGGCAGCGTTGTCCAGGGACGGGTCCTGTTGCTGGGCCTGGTTGTCCAGGTTCTCTTCGGTCTCGGGAGCGACTTCGAACTGGCGGGGCTGGCGCTCGCTGCGTTCGGCGCGTTCACCACGTTCACCGCGCTCGCCACGTTCGCGGCGGCCTTCACCGCGCTCCTGGCGCTCGCCACGCGGGGCGCGCTCGGGACGCTGCTCGATGGTGCTGCCATCTGCAGCGACAGCGGCCACGCCGTTCACGGCTTCCAGCGGCTGGCGGCTTTCACCGTCACGGTTGCGTTCACCACGGCCACGGCGTTCGCCGCGGTCGGCGCGCTCACCACGGTCGGCGCGCTCGCCACGATCCGGGCGCTCTCCACGCTCCGGGCGTTCACCGCGTTCAGTGCGCTCGCCACGCTCGGCATTGCGGCGGTTGCGGTCACCGTTGCCGGCCTGGCGTTCGGCATTGGGGGCGCCAGCGCGCTCGCCATTGCGCTCCGAGCGCTCGCCACGCTCGCCACGCTCACCATTGCGTTCGTTGCGGCGGCCACGGTTGTCGTTGCGGCCGTCACGGCGTGCTTCGCGAGCGGGGGCTTCGGCGGCCGGAGCGGGCGCTGCGACTGGCGCAGGTGCCGCGCTAAAGCCGAACAGGCTCTTGAGCCAGGCAAAGAAGCCTTGCTCGCGTACCACGACGGGGGCGACGGCCGGTGCGGGCGCTGCAGCAGTTGCCGCAGGCTTGGCATCGCGCTGCTGGCCGTTGGCCGGGCGGTTGCGGCTGCCTTCGGGACGGGGCTCGGCGATGGGGGCCGGCATGTCGGGCAGCACGCCCTTGATCATGGGCGTCTGTTTGTTGGTGGGCTCCTGCGAGCGGCGCGTCACCGTGGTTTCCGCGTCCAGCTCCTCGGCCAGCTTGTAGCTGGCTTCCATGCTTTCCAGGCGCACGTCGTCGTGCTTGAGGCGCTCGAGCTTGTAGTGCGGCGTGTCCATGGACTTGTTGGGAACCATGATCACGTTGACGCGCTGCTTGAGTTCGATCTTGGTGATCTCGCCGCGCTTTTCGTTGAGCAGGAAGCTGGCCACTTCCACGGGCACCTGGCAGTGCACGGCGGCCGTGTTGTCCTTCATGGACTCTTCCTGGATGATGCGCAGGATCTGCAGCGCCGAGCTTTCCGTGTCACGCACGTGGCCGGAGCCACCGCAGCGCGGGCAGTTGATGTGCGCGCCTTCGGACAGGGCCGGCTTGAGGCGCTGGCGGCTCATCTCCATGAGGCCGAACTTGCTGATGGTGCCGAACTGCACGCGGGCACGGTCCTGGCGCAGCGCGTCGCGCAGGCGGTTCTCGACCTCGCGGCGGTTCTTGCTCTCCTCCATGTCGATGAAGTCGATGACGATCAGGCCGCCCAGGTCACGCAGGCGCATCTGGCGCGCGACTTCGTCGGCGGCTTCCAGGTTGGTGCGGGTGGCGGTTTCCTCGATGTCGCCGCCCTTGATGGCGCGGGCCGAGTTCACGTCGATGGAGACCAGCGCTTCGGTGTGGTCGATGACGATGGCGCCGCCCGAGGGCAGGGTCACGGTGCGCGCGTAGGCCGATTCGATCTGGTGCTCGATCTGGAAGCGGCTGAACAGCGGAGCGTCGTCACGGTAGCGTTTGACGCGGGCGGCATGCTCGGGCATGACGTGCTGCATGAACTGCTGCGCCTGCTCGTAGATGTCGTCGGTGTCGATGAGGATGTCGCCGATGTCGCCGTTGAAGTAGTCGCGGATGGCGCGGATCACCAGGCTCGATTCCTGGTAGATCAGGAAGGCGCCCTTGGCCGACTTGGCGGCGCCGTCGATGGCGTTCCACAGCTTGAGCAGGTAGTTCAGGTCCCACTGCAGCTCGGGCGCGGTGCGGCCGATGCCGGCGGTGCGCGCAATGATGGACATGCCCTTGGGGTACTCAAGCTGGTCCATCGCCTCCTTGAGTTCGGCACGGTCCTCGCCCTCGATGCGGCGCGAGACACCACCGCCGCGCGGGTTGTTGGGCATCAGCACCACGTAGCGGCCGGCCAGCGAGATGAAGGTGGTCAGGGCCGCGCCCTTGTTGCCGCGCTCTTCCTTCTCGACCTGGACGATCAGTTCCTGGCCTTCGCGGATGACTTCGTTGATGCGGGCCTGGCTGGGGGAGACGCCTTCGGCGAAATACTGCTTGGAGATTTCCTTGAAGGGCAGGAAGCCGTGGCGGTCCTCGCCGTAATCGACGAAGCAGGCCTCGAGGCTGGGCTCCACGCGCGTGACCACGGCCTTGTAGATGTTGCCCTTGCGCTGCTCGCGCCCTTCGATTTCGATTTCGTAGTCGAGCAGCTTCTGGCCATCGACGATGGCAAGGCGACGTTCTTCCGACTGCGTGGCGTTGATGAGCATCCGTTTCATGATGCGTTTCCTTTATTCGTTTTCTCTGGGGCGCGCCGGAGTGCAGCCTCTGCTGCCAGACCGTCACGCCTTTGACTTGTAATCAAAGACAGGCTCGCGAGGGAGCCGAGATGCCGGACTGACGCGTCGAAACGAAAGGAATCGCCGGATGCCTTGATGCTTGAGACCTGGCTCAAGTCAGCAATGGGGGCAAGGGCAGGGGGACGAGAGCGATGAGAGAGGCACGCCGTCCAGCTTCAAGCGAAGCTGCTGCACGTGCGGGGCAGGCGGGAGGCTTGGGGGCGGCAATGATCCTGGGCGCAGGCGTTTTCCTGCTCCACAGCGTGACCATCCATGCCCAAAAGATCCACATGCTCGCTTTTGATCCGCTGGCAGCGGTGGACGCCGGGTCCGACCCCTTCTGCCAGCTTGAGATTCCGTATCAGTGTTTCAATTCGTCAGCCACAACCGATGCAACGACGAACTTCGCAGGCCATCTTTTCCTGCTGTTTCGCGTGCATGACACCGGATGGCATCGACCTGCCTGTGCGGGGAAATGGTTGTTTGGACTAAACTCCATGAGAATCAACCACTTATAAATAGTTCGGCACAGGTGAAACACATTATAGAGGGCAAACCGGCAGACGACCGTTCCCTGAACGCAGCCACTGCCGCAGTGCGGCTGATTGAAGTCGATGACGATTCGGCCGGACAGCGGTTGGACAACTTTCTCATACGCCATCTCAAGGGCGTTCCCAAGACCCATGTCTATCGCATCATCCGCAGTGGAGAAGTGCGCATCAACAAAGGGCGCGTCAGTGCGGAAACCCGCGTTTCTACCGGCGATATCGTCCGCATACCGCCCGTGCGCATTTCCGAAAAAGTCGCCGAAAAGGCCGAGCGGCCAGCGCCAGCCAGGGATTTCCCCAGTCTGCTGGAAGACGAGCACCTGATCGCCATCGACAAGCCCGCCGGTGTGGCCGTGCATGGCGGCTCGGGTGTGAGTTTTGGTGTCATCGAGCAACTGCGCCAGGCGCGGCCGCAAAGCCGTTTTCTGGAGCTGGTGCATCGGCTCGACCGCGAGACGTCCGGCATTTTGCTGGTGGCCAAGAAGCGCTCGGCGCTGACGCATCTGCAGGACCAGTTCCGCGAGCGCGAGACCGGCAAGACCTATCTGGCCCTGGTCCAGGGCACCTGGCCGGCCAACCACAAGGTGATTGATCTGCCGCTGCACAAATACCTGCAGGCCGACGGCGAGCGCCGCGTGCGGGTGACCACGGCCGATGATCCTGACGGCATGCGCTCCGTCACGCTGGTGCGCGTTCGCAGCACGCTGGCGCCCCAGCCCCTGCTGGGACTGCCGGCCATGAGCCTGCTGGAGGTGACCATCAAGACCGGGCGCACGCACCAGATCCGCGTGCACCTGTCCAGCCAGGGGCACCCGATTGCGGGCGATGACAAATATGGCGACTTCGACCTGAACCGACGCCTGCAGAAACAGGGTCTCAAACGCATGTTCCTGCACGCATGGCGGCTACAGTTCACCCACCCGGCCAGTGGCGAGCGGGTGGAGCTGCGCGCCGAGCTTCCCGAAGAACTGGCCCGTTTCGCCGGCTGACGCTGGCTCCGACTCCTTGTAGATATGACAAATCCTGGTTCTTCCGAGATGCACCGTGCGCGCCGCTTCGATCTCATTGCCTTCGACTGGGATGGGACGCTGTCGGATTCCACCGCGGTGATCGTCAAGTGCATTCAGGCGGCCGTGGCCGATGTGGGGGGCACGCCTCCCAGCGATGAGGCGGCGTCCTATGTGATCGGCATGGCGCTGATGCCCGCATTGGCGCGTGCAGCGCCCGATGTGCCGCCCGAAAAATACCCCGAGCTGGGCAACCGCTATCGCCACCATTTCATCAAGCACCAGGACGACATCAGCCTGTTCGCCGGCGTGCTGCCCATGCTGGCGGCGCTGCGCGAGCGAGGGCACCTGCTGGCCGTGGCCACGGGCAAGAGCCGCCGTGGTCTGAACGATGCGCTGCAGGACCCGCAGTTGCGCGGCATGTTCGACAGCTCGCGCACGGCGGACGAGACCGCCGGCAAGCCGAATCCGCTGATGCTGCAGGAGTTGATGGCCGAGTTTGGTGCGGACCCTTCGCGGGTGCTGATGATCGGCGACACCACGCACGACCTGGAACTGGCCCGCAACGCAGGCTGTGCCAGCGTAGGTGTGGGCTATGGCGCGCATCCCACCGACGGCTTTGGCGTGCTGAAGCCGTTGCATGTGGCGCAGAGTGTTGCGGATTTGCATCAGTGGCTGTTGGCCCATGGCTGAGTCGTCATGCCCGCGTCAGCGCGTGGATTCATGCTCGTGAGGTGTGCCGTTGACCGTTGAACGCATCGTTCTGTGCGCCAGCGATGCCCTGCAGGAAGGGGCGAATGCCGTGCCTTTCGACGTGGTCTACGCGGGTCATGCCTGCCGCGCATTCGCCATCCGCTTCGAGGGACAGGTGCATGCCTATCTGAATCGCTGCACCCATGTGGCCATGGAGATGGACTACCAGCCGGACCGCTTTTTCGATGACACCGGACGCTGGCTGCTGTGTGCCACCCACGGAGCGGCCTACGCGCCCGACAGCGGCGCCTGCGCTGGCGGGCCCTGCCGTGGCGGCCTTGTGAAAATCTCCCTGAGCGAAAGCGCGGGGTTGGTGCACTGGCATACTGCCGATAACCTGAAACCCGTCGAGTTCTGACATGACTTCCCCCATACCTCCGGAAAATCCTGGCTCCGCATCACACCCATCCCCCGGGGCGGACCTGTGGGCCCGGGCCACGCCCGCCACGGCGGCTGCCGATGCGCGCACGGCGGCATCGAGCGGCTGGGAGCGGGAGGTGCTGGAAAAGCTGGTCTTCGCCACCATCAACGAGCAGCGTGCCTCCCGCCGCTGGCGCCTGTTTGGCCGCCTGTTGTGGACGGCGCTCATCCTCGTGGTGCTGTGGGTGCTGTTTGCCAAGGACACGGCGACCACGACCAGTTCCTCCCCGCACACGGCCGTGGTCGAGGTCAAGGGCGAGATCGCCGCAGGTGCCGACGCCAGCGCGGAATTCGTGGTGGCCGCCATGCGCAGTGCCTTCGAGGATTCGGGCTCGCGCGCCGTGGTGCTGCTGATCAACTCGCCGGGCGGCAGCCCTGTGCAGGCCGGCATCATCAATGACGAAATCGTGCGGCTCAAGGGCAAGTACGACAAGCCCCTGTATGCCGTGGTGGAAGAGACCTGCGCTTCGGCCGCCTACTACATTGCCGCCGCCGCCGATGAGATCTTTGTGGACAAGGCCAGCATCGTGGGCAGCATCGGTGTGCTCATGGATGGCTTTGGCTTCACCGGCGCCATGGAAAAGCTTGGCGTGGAACGCCGCCTGCTGACGGCTGGGGAGAACAAGGGTTTCCTGGACCCGTTCAGCCCCATGTCCGAAGGGCAGCGCGAACATGCCCACAAGATGCTGGGCCAGATCCACTCGCAGTTCATCAACGTGGTCAAGGCTGGCCGTGGTGACCGCCTGCATGAGACGCCCGAGACTTTCAGCGGCCTGTTCTGGACCGGCCAGCAGGCGGTGGAGATGGGCCTGGCCGACAAGCTGGGCAGTCTTGACTATGTGGCCCGTGAAGTGGTCAAGGCGGAAGAGGTGGTGGATTACACGCGCCGTGACAACGTGGCCGAGCGCCTGGCCAAGCGTTTCGGCGCGGCTTTTGGCGGCGGTGCGGTGCAGGCACTGCGTTCCAGCCTCCCGGCTCTGCGCTGATTCTTGCGGGGTTCCCGCTCGGTCTGCCAAGACGAAAAAGCCCGCCTTCCTGTCGAAGGCGGGCTTTTTCGCTGGTGGGCGACTTCAGCGGCCGATGGAGAACACCACCGGCGTGCGGTTGTCCGGCGCTTCCTTGTGCTGGCGCCATTCGCGCACCAGCCGGCTTTCGATGCGGGCGCTCTCCAGCGTCAGGCCGCAGGCCAACGCCAAACGGGTATGGGGTTGCAGCGTCTGCAGCAGGGCTTGCCAAAGCGCGGCGTTGCGGTAGGGCGTCTCGATGAACTGCTGGGTCTGGCCTTGGCGCAATGCCAGGGCTTCAAGCTCCTTGATGCGCTGTACCCGTCCGCCGGCATCCTGGGGCAGATATCCCACAAAGGCATAGTTTTGTCCGTTGAGCCCGCTGGCGGCCAGTGCCAGCAGCAGCGATACGGGTCCGATCAGCGGCACGACACGTATGCCCAAATCGTGCGCGGCGCGCACGATGGAGCTGCCGGGGTCGGCCACGGCGGGCATTCCGGCCTCGCTGACCAGTCCCATGTCGTGTCCGGCCAGCAAGGGGGCGAGCAGTGGCTTGGCGTCAAAGACGGCGGCACCCTTGTCGCCATGGTCCCCCTTCTTGTGGGCCTCGCGCGGCAGCTCGGTGATCTGCTGGGTCTGCAAGGGCTGGGCCAGTGCATGCAGCGCGTCGATGCGCTTGAGATAGGCGCGTGTGCTCTTGGCGTTTTCGCAAATCCAGTGGGTCAGCCGCGCAGCGGTGCGCAGTGTCCCATCGGGCAGGACCTGCGTCAGCGGCGTTTGCTCATCGCAGCCGAAGTCCAGCGGAGCGGGCACCAGGTAGAGCGTTCCTGTCAGGGGCTTGGTGATGGCATCGCTCATGGCAGCACGGCTCCTGCGGCGCGCAGCAACTGGCATGTGCGGATCAGCGGAAGGCCGATCAGTGCCGTGGGGTCGTCGCTGACGATGGCGTCGAGCAGGGCAATGCCCAGACCCTCGCTCTTGGCGCTGCCTGCGCAGTCATAAGGCTGCTCGGCGCGCAGGTAGCGCTCGATTTCCGCATCGTTGAGATCGCGAAAGCGCACCTGAACCGTCACCACGTCGGTCTCGGAAAAGCCGGTTTCCTGGCAGACCACGCTCACGGCAGTGTGGAAGTTCATCTGGCGCCCGCTCATCTGGCGCAACTGTTCGGTGGCGCGTTCATGGTTGCCGGGCTTGGACAGCGGCAGGCCATCGAGCTCGGGCACCTGGTCGGAGCCGATGACAACGGCGCCGGGGTGCAGCGCAGCCACGGCCTGGGCCTTGGCCAGGGCCAGGCGCAGGGAAAGGGCGTGCGGTGTCTCTCCTGCCAGAGGTGTTTCATCGACTTCCGGGGAGACGGTCTGGAATGGCAGCCGCAGCCGCTCCAGGAGTTCGCGGCGGTAGCGTGAGGTGGAGCCAAGAATCAGGGGACGCGCCAGGCCGGGAGCCTGGGCTAAGGCGGGGTGGGGAGCTTGCATGCCCGGATTCTCTTACACTGCCCGCATGAGCAAGGAATTTTCTGCGGCCCGCCTCGATGTTCGCGCTTTCGCGCAATCGCAGGGCCATCTTCAGGACCAGACAACACTGTCAGTCTTCCCGCGTCTGGCCCAGGATGCGCAGCCGGATGCCGGTGACACGCATGGCCAGGTGCACTGGCAGGCGGACGGCGAGCTGGTCGAGCAGACCGGCGGCCCCGGTCAGGTGTGGCTGCATCTGCAGGCCGATGCCGTCGTGCCCATGGTGTGCCAGCGCTGCCTGGCCCTGGCGCCCATCACCCTGCAGGTTGATCGGTCTTTTCGCTTTGTTGCGGATGAAGCCACGGCCGAGTCCGAGGACGATGAAAGCGATGAGGACCTGCTGGTGCTCAGCCGCGAGTTCAATCTGCTCGAACTCATAGAGGACGAGTTGCTCATGGAACTGCCCGTGGTGCCGCGTCACGATGTCTGCCCCGAGTCTGTGAGCCTGCAGTCCAGCGACGCGGACTTCGAGCAGGCCATCGAGGACAAGCCCAACCCGTTCGCCGTCCTGCGCGGCCTGGATGTGGGCAAATCCGCAGACTGATCGAGATGCCCGGAAAAAAGGTCGAGGCCGGGAAAAGCGATTGCGCTATAATCAAGGGCTTCGCGCGAAACCCCCTCGTGTCTTTAATGGGCTGATCGCGTTTTTTACCAACCCTTTTCAGATACACAGGAGCCATCATGGCTGTTCAGCAGAACAAGAAGTCCCCCTCCAAGCGCGGTATGCACCGTTCGCACAATGCACTGAATGTGCCTGGCATCGCCGTGGAACCCACCACGGGTGAAACCCACCTGCGTCACCACATCAGCCCCAACGGCGTGTACCGCGGCCGTCAAGTGCTGAAGAACAAGTCCGAAGCCTGACCTTCGACCGTTCCCGCAGAGCCCGCGGCTACAGTTTTCGTAGCGCGGGCTTTTGCTTTTTCTGATGGCCGTTCCTATCTTTCCAGGCCTTGCAACAGGCTTGCCAGTCGCTCATGATCACTTTGGCCGTTGACTGCATGGGGGGTGATCACGGCCCCCGCGTCACGCTCGCGGCGTGCCGCCAGTTCCTCGATTCCCATTCCGACGCCCGGCTGCTGCTGGTCGGCCAGCCCGATGCGCTGGCTGGCTTTGCGCATGAGCGCGCCAGCGTGGTGCCGGCCTCGGAAGTCGTCGGCATGGATGACCCGATCGAGGTGGCGCTGCGCAGGAAGAAGGATTCCTCGATGCGCGTCGCCATCCAGCAGGTCAAGGATGGCCAGGCTGCTGCTGCCGTGTCTGCTGGGAATACGGGTGCGCTGATGGCCATCTCGCGCTACCTGCTCAAGACACTGGATGGCATCGATCGCCCCGCCATCGCTCCCCAGTTGCCCAATGCCAAGGGTGGTGCCACCACGGTGCTGGACCTGGGTGCCAACGTGGATTGCTCGGCCGAGCATCTGCTGCAGTTCGCCGTCATGGGCTCGGCCCTGGTGTCTGCGCTGAACAACGAAGAGGCGCCTTCGGTGGGCCTGCTCAATATCGGCGAAGAGCAGATCAAGGGCAGCGAAGTCATCAAGCGTGCGGGCGAACTGTTGCGTGCGGCCGGCAAGGCCGGTCACCTGAACTTCTACGGAAACGTCGAAGGCAACGATATCTTCAAGGGCACGACCCAGGTCGTGGTCTGTGACGGCTTTGTGGGCAACGTGGCCCTCAAGTCTTCCGAGGGGGTGGCGTCCATGATCTCCAATGCCCTCAAGCAGGAGTTCAAGCGCAACATCTTCACCAAAATGGCTGCAATCGTTGCCTATCCGGTGTTAACTGCGCTGATGAAGCGCGTGGACCATCGGCGTCACAACGGTGCGGCGCTGCTGGGCCTTCGTGGGCTGGTTTTCAAAAGCCATGGGTCAGCCGATGCCTTGGCTTTCGAGCACGCGCTGAACCGCGCGTATGATGCGGCCCGCAACAACCTGCTCGACCGTGTCCGTACCCGCATCTCCGCAGCCCTGCCTCTTTTGCTGGCTGCGCAGTCGGAATCAGGACCGTCGGCGCCCTAATACAGATGAGACGCTACGCACGCATCACCGGCACGGGCAGCTACCTGCCACCCCGCCGACTCACCAATCACGATCTGGCTGCCGAACTGGCCCAGCGTGGCATAGAGACCTCGGACGAGTGGATCGTCGAGCGCACCGGCATCCATGCCCGTCACTTTGCCGCGCCCGACGTGGCCAGCAGCGATCTGGCCCTGGAGGCGTCGAAGAAGGCGCTGGAGGCCGCTGGCTGCCAGCCACAGGACATCGACCTGATCATCGTCGCCACCTCGACGCCCGATATGGTCTTCCCGTCCACTGCCTGCATCCTGCAAAACAAGCTTGGCGCCAACGGCTGCGCGGCCTTTGACGTGCAGGCTGTGTGCAGCGGCTTTGTCTACGCTCTCACGGTGGCCGATGCCATGATCCAGTCCGGCGCCGCAAGCCGCGCGCTGGTGGTGGGTTCCGAAGTCTTCAGCCGCATTCTTGATTTCAACGACCGCACGACCTGCGTGCTGTTCGGCGACGGCGCCGGCGCGGTGGTGCTGGAGGCGTCCGAGCAGCCTGGGATCCTGGCGTCCGACCTGCATGCCGATGGCAAGCATGTCGGCATCCTCTGCGTACCGGGCAATGTATCCGGCGGACAGGTGCTCGGCGATCCGCTGCTGAAGATGGATGGACAGGCCGTGTTCAAGCTGGCGGTCGGCGTGCTGGAAAAGGCCGCCCGCGCGACGCTGGACAAGGCCGGGCTCACCGATGCCGACATCGACTGGCTGATCCCTCACCAGGCCAACATCCGCATCATGCAAAGCACGGCGCGCAAGCTCAAGCTGTCCATGGACAAGGTGGTGGTGACCGTGGACCAGCATGGCAATACCTCGGCCGCCTCGATCCCGCTGGCGCTGGACCACGGCGTGCGCAATGGCCAGGTCAAGCCTGGGCAGACCGTGCTGCTGGAGGGCGTGGGCGGTGGCTTCACCTGGGGTGCGGTGCTTCTCAAGATGTGATGCGGGATGCCTGCCTGTCGGCAGGCTCCCATGGCGCGGCTTTTATTTTTGAAAATATGAAGAAGTTTGCATTCGTCTTTCCTGGCCAGGGCTCGCAATCGGTGGGCATGCTCGACGGATGGGGTGACCATCCTGTTGTGGCGCAGACGCTGGCCGAAGCCTCCGAGGCGCTGGGTGAAAACATCGGCCAGCTGATCCAGCAAGGACCGAAGGAAGCCCTGGCGCTCACCACCAACACCCAGCCCGTGATGCTGGTGGCCGGTGTGGCCGCCTGGCGCGTGTGGCAGGCCGAAGGCGGCGCGCTGCCCGATGCCGTGGCAGGTCATTCGCTGGGCGAGTATTCCGCCCTGGTCGCCTCGGGCGTGCTGACGCTGGCCCAGGCTGCCCCGCTGGTTCGCCTGCGTGCTGCAGCCATGCAGGAGGCCGTGCCCGTGGGCACGGGCGCCATGGCGGCCATCCTGGGTCTGGACGCCGACAAAGTGCGCGCAGGCTGCGCCGAGGTCACGGCTGCCCTGGGTGGCGCTGAAGTCGTCGAAGCCGTCAATTTCAACGATCCTTCGCAGACCGTGATCGCCGGCAGCAAGGCTGCTGTCGAAAAGGCCTGCGAAGCCCTCAAGGCCGCAGGCGCCAAGCGTGCCCTGCCGTTGCCCGTGTCGGCGCCCTTCCATTCCAGCCTGATGAAGCCTGCGGCCGAAAAGCTCAAGGCGGCGCTGGCTGCCACGGCGCTGGCTGCGCCGCAGATTCCCGTGCTCAACAACATCGACGTGGCGGTCGAGCAAGACGCCGACGCCATCCGCGATGCGCTGTATCGCCAGGCCTTTGGCCCGGTGCGCTGGGTGGAATGCGTTCAGGCCATGAAGGCGCGCGGCATCGTGCATCTCGTCGAGTGCGGTCCCGGCAAGGTGCTCATGGGCCTGACCAAGCGGATTGACGCGGACCTGACGGCCGCTGCCCTCTATGATCCGGCCACGCTGGCCGACGTGAAAGAATCCCTCGCATGACTGACAACCAGAACAAGCCCCAGGTTGCCCTGGTGACGGGTGCCTCGCGTGGCATTGGTGCTGCCATTGCCCAGGAGCTGGCAGCGCGCGGCTACCGCGTGATCGGCACGGCCACCACCGACGGTGGCGCGGAAAAGATCGGCCAGGCCCTGTCGGCCCATGAGGGCTGCCGCGGCGTGAACCTCAATGTCACAGATGGGGCGGCCGTCGATGCCTTGATCGACAGCATCGTCAAGAATGACGGCGGCCTGCATGTGCTGGTCAACAACGCCGGCATCACACGCGACACCCTGGCCATGCGCATGAAGGACGACGACTGGGATGCGGTGATCGACACCAATCTCAAGGCGGTTTTCCGAGTCAGCCGTACGGCCATTCGGCCCATGATGAAGCAGCGTTTTGGCCGCATCATCAGCATCACCAGCGTCGTTGGCGCCTCCGGCAACCCCGGTCAGGCCAACTATGCAGCCGCCAAGGCCGGCGTTGCCGGCATGACGCGTGCGCTGGCCCGTGAACTGGGCAGCCGCGGCATCACGGTCAACTGCGTGGCGCCTGGCTTCATTGCCACCGACATGACGGCGGAGCTGCCCGAAGAGCAGAAGAACGCCCTCAAATCGCAGATCGCCATGGGCGATCTGGGTCAACCCAGCGACATCGCCCATGCCGTGGCCTACCTCGCATCTGCGGGTGCGGGATACGTCACCGGCCAGGAATTGCACGTCAACGGCGGCATGTACATGTAAGTGATGCGGCGGCTTCGGCAGACCCCTGCCAGAAGCCGGCGTTGCTTGCAACAGAAGAGGCCGTTTCCTCGCGACGGCCGGCTGAAGAGGGCCTGAGGCCCGAAGCAGCTAGAATCGCGGGTTCATTCACAACCCCCAGAGGGAAACCATGAGCGATATCGAAGCACGTGTCAAAAAAATCATTGCCGAACAACTCGGCGTTGAAGAGTCTCAAGTCACCAACGAAAAGGCCTTCGTGGCTGATCTGGGTGCTGACTCCCTGGACACGGTGGAGCTGGTGATGGCCCTGGAAGATGAATTCGGCATCGAGATCCCCGACGAAGACGCGGAAAAGATCACGACGGTGCAAAACGCCATCGACTACGCCAACACCCACCAGAAGGCCTGATAGGGCCCTGACCCGAGCGATCAGCAGAAGGTTTTACGCATGAGCCGTCGTCGCGTTGTCGTGACCGGCCTGGGTTGCATCTCCCCCGTGGGTAACACGGTGGGCGACGCCTGGGCCAATCTTTTGGCCGGCCAGTCCGGCATTGACCTCATCACCAAGTTCGATGCCTCGAACTTTGCCTGCAAGATTGCAGGCGAGGTCAAGGGATTCGATGTGGAGTCGTACATGAGCGCCAAGGATGCGCGCTCTATGGACACCTTCATCCATTACGGCATCGCTGCTGCGGCGCAAGCCGTGCAGGACTCAGGTCTGCCCACGGGCGAGGCCTTGTCGGATGATCTGGCCACGCGCATCGGCTGTGTGATCGGTTCGGGCATCGGCGGCTTGCCGCTGATCGAGAACACCCACGCGGAACTGGCTGCGCGCGGACCGCGCCGCATCACGCCGTTCTTCGTGCCTGCCTCCATCATCAACATGGTGGCTGGCCATGTGTCCATGCGCTTCGGCTTCAAGGGGCCGAATCTTGCCGTGGTGACTGCCTGCACGACCGGGCTGCACTGCATAGGCGAGGCAGGACGCATGATCGAATACGGCGATGCCGATGTGGTGGTGGCTGGTGGCACGGAAGCCACGGTCTCCCCCCTGGGCGTCGGCGGCTTTGCCGCCATGCGCGCCCTGTCCACGCGCAATGATGATCCCAAGGCCGCTTCGCGCCCCTGGGACAAGGACCGCGACGGCTTCGTGCTGGGCGAAGGCGCGGGCGTGCTGGTGCTGGAAGAGTACGAGCATGCCAAGGCCCGCGGTGCCAAGATCTACGCTGAACTGTGCGGCTACGGCATGAGTGCCGACGCCGGCCACATGACGGCACCCAACATGGACGGCCCGCGCCGCGCCATGCTGGCAGCTTTGCGAAATGCCGGCATCAATGCCGACCAGATCGACTATCTGAACGCGCACGGCACTTCCACGCCGCTGGGCGACCTCAACGAGACCAACGCCATCAAGGCGGCTCTGGGCGATCACGCCAAGAACATCGTTGTCAGTTCGACCAAGTCCATGACAGGTCACCTGCTGGGCGGTGCTGGTGGCATCGAGAGCGTCTTCACCGTGCTGGCACTGCACGAGCAAAAGATTCCTCCGACCATCAACCTGGACAATCAGGACCCGGAGTGCGATCTCGACTACTGCGCCAATACGGCACGGGACGCGACGATCGAGGTGGCGGTGAAGAACAACTTCGGCTTCGGAGGCACTAACGGAACGCTGGTGTTCAAGCGGATCTGAGGCCTGCACAACGCACATGAAAAGCCCGCCCCGCTAGGGAGCGGGCTTTTTTATTTCACGCATGTGCCAGGTGAAAGCATGATAAATGTCGGTCATGCTGCGGTTTTGCGACACTGCAGGCATGCCGTCTCGCCATGCGCCGCCCGCAGTTCGCCATCCGCTGAAGCCATCGCGCACCATGGCAGTGTGTCTTTGTGCGCTTTGGCTGCTGGCCGCCATGCTTTTGCTGGCATGGGCCTTGAATCTCCAGTCAGGGTGGTGGCCTGCAGCCGTGGCCGTTGCGGTTTGCCTGGTTGCTGCTGCAGGCATGTGGCATGGATGGCACAGCCTGGGTAAAGGTTTCATCGCCTGGGATGGCGTGCAGTGGTCGATCGGCGAGGCGGACCCAGGCCAGGCTGCGCAGCCGGTGCTGCTGCAGGTGCGAGCCGATGGTGGATCGTGGTTGTGGGTGCAGGTCCGTCCGCTGGTTTCCATGGTGCCGGCGGGGCCCTTGCGTTGGCGCAGCTCCCGCTGGCTTCTCCTGTTGTGCAGACAGAGTCCGGAAACCTGGGGTGATTTGCGGCGTGCTGTATATTCCCCGGCCAGACCTACAGAACGGGCGCAATGACTGCGCCAGGGCCGCTGCGGCCCGTCTTCACCGATTTCATGACGCCTCCCGAATTCCCGCCTTCTTCTGCCGATAGCGACCTGGCTCTGGTCGAGCGCACCAACGCAGGAGACATGCGGGCCTTCGAGCTGCTGGTCATCAAGTACCAGCGCCGCATCGAGCGCCTCATCGGCCGTATGGTGCGCGATGTGGACCTGGTGCCGGACATTGCTCAGGAAACCTTCATCCGCGCCTATCGGGCCCTGCACCAGTTTAGGGGTGATGCCCAGTTCTATACCTGGCTGTACCGCATTGCCGTGAATACTGCCAAGAAGGCGCTGCTGGACATGAAGCGCTCGCCGCTGATCACCGAAAGCGCGTTACACAACGGGGATGACGATGATGAAACTTCCCGGGTCAGCCAGGAACTAACCACCGAAGAAACGCCCGAAACGATCCTGGCAGCCCAGGAAATTGCCCAGGCAGTCAACGCCGCCATGGAGGCTTTGCCCGAGGATCTCCGACAGGCTGTCACGTTGCGGGAAATCGAAGGCCTGAGCTACGAGGAAATCTCGAACGCCATGGGTTGCCCCATCGGCACCGTGCGCTCACGGATTTTTCGCGCACGGGAGGCGATTTCAGTCAGGGTCAAGCCTTTGCTGGAGCGCCAGTCGGGCAAGCGTTGGTAGGCGTGACGGGGTTGTGGCCGCCGGGTGGTGCATTTTTTGGGTACAGGGTCTCAAAGCAGACAAGCAGGTGATTGATCATGAATGACGATCTGACGAAGCGCGAACAGTTGTCGGCATTGGCTGATGGTGAGCTCTCTGCCGCAGAGTTGCAGGCCGCGCTGGCCTATGCGGAAAGCGATGCAGGCCAGCAGGAGTGGCGCATGTACCACCTCGTGGGCGATGTGCTGCGTTCCCCGGAATTGGCGCATCACAGCCGGCACGATGTGCTCTCCGGAATCCGCGCCCAACTGGCCAACGAGCCTCGCCGTCCGCTGGTTTCCGTGGCCACTGAAGAGCTGGCGCAAATTGCGCATCCGGCGCAGGACCGGGCTGTGATCAATGGAGCGCCGCTGCGCGATGCGGCCAATGCCTCGGTATTCCGCTGGAAGATGGCGGCGGGCTTTGCCTCCGTGGCGGCCGTGGCTGCCATTGGTTGGAGCGTGATGCTGGGCGCGCCTGCCGGTCCCGGCGCGGCGCCGGGCCGGGCCCTGGCGGCCCTTGAGACGGGTGCTCCGTCGGCGCCGGTTGCGGTGGCTGGCAATGCCCAGGACTTCCCGCTTGGCGATACGGCCCAGTCTTCCTCGGTCGTGGCGGTGGCCGGACCCTACGGGCAGAGCGTGATGCTGCGTGATCCGCGCCTGGATGCGCTGCTGGCCTCCCATCCGCAATACAGTGGGCCGGCCACGCTGCAGATGCCTGCCAGCTTCTTGCGCAACGCCAACTTCGCCTCGGCACCGCGCGCCAACCAGCGCTGAATCTCACAGGAGAGCATTGCTCTCCTGCCTTCTTTTGCACCCGCGTCCAGCCTTTCGGCATTGAAATGGATGCGGGTGCAGTCATTTGTGCTCCATGCACGGCGGCTCGCGCCCCATGCATGCTGCCGATTCGGGAACTAACCGCGTCTTTCAGGCTTCTGAGCCATCGTCTGGCCGATGCTCGCCAGGACTGCGCCAGAATGTGACGTTCGTCCGAAAGCAAGTCGGCTGCCATGTGTCCGAACAAACCGCCTGGGCGCGATGGCGTCGGGGCAACGTAATGATTGAGATGGAAAGGATGACCATGACCACTGTTCGATGGAAGACGCTGCAGTCCTGCACACTGGCCGGCGTTCTGGCGCTGGCTGCAGGCAGCGCAGGAATGCTGGTGCCGGTGAGTGCCGCCCATGCGCAAAGTGGCGCCGTGGTGCGGGGGCTGCCGGACTTCACCGATCTGGTCGAGCAGGTCGGCCCGTCCGTGGTCAACATCCGCACGCTGGAGAAGGTATCTGCCAACTCCGCCGAGGCGCTGGGCATGGACGAGGACATGCTCGAATTCTTCCGCCGCTTCGGGCTGCCCGTGCCCAATGTGCCGCGCCAACGTCCCCAACCGCGTTCACAGCCTGACGAGGAGCAGCCGCGCGGCGTGGGTTCCGGCTTCATCCTGACGGCCGATGGCTTTGTGATGACCAATGCCCACGTGGTCGAAGGCGCTGACGAGGTGATCGTCACGCTGACCGACAAGCGCGAGTTCAAGGCCAAGATCGTGGGCAGCGACAAGCGCACCGACGTGGCCGTGGTCAAGATCGACGCCACAGGGCTGCCGGCCGTGAAGATCGGCGATGTGAACCGCCTCAAGGTCGGCGAGTGGGTGATGGCCATCGGCTCGCCCTTCGGCCTCGACAACTCCGTCACGGCGGGCATTGTCAGTGCCAAGCAGCGCGACACGGGCGACTATCTGCCCTTCATCCAGACCGATGTGGCCATCAACCCCGGCAACTCGGGCGGCCCGTTGCTGAACATGCGCGGCGAGGTCGTGGGCATCAACAGCCAGATCTATTCGCGCTCCGGCGGCTTCATGGGCATCAGCTTCGCGATTCCGATCGATGAGGCCGTGCGTGTCAGCGACCAGCTGCGCGCCACCGGCAAGGTCACGCGAGGCCGCATTGGCGTGCAGATCGGTCCGGTCACCAAGGACATTGCCGAATCCATTGGCCTGGGCAAGGCGCAGGGCGCACTGGTCTCGGCCGTCGAGCCGGATTCGCCTGCTGCCAAGGCGGGCGTCGAGGCCGGTGACGTGATCATCAAGTTCGACGGCAAGGCCATCGACAAGGTGGCCGACCTGCCGCGCCTGGTGGGCAATACCAAGCCCGGCACACGCAGCACCATCACCGTCTTCCGTCGCGGCGCAGCCAAGGATCTGACCATGGTGATCGCCGAGGTCGAGCCGGACGGCGCGGCTCCGCAGGCCAAGGCCACCGGCAAGGGCAGCACCCTGGTTTCCCAGCCGCTGGGCCTGACGCTGGCCGAGCTCACGGATGCCCAGAAGAAGGAGCTGGGCATCAAGGGCGGCGTGCGCGTGACGGCGGCCGTCGAGGCTGCGGCACGTGCGGGCCTGCGCGAAGGCGACGTGATCCTGCAGCTGGCCAATGTCGAGATCACGGGGCTCAAGAGCTTCGAGGCCACGCTGGCCAAGGTGGACAAGAGCAAGCCCGTGAACCTGCTGGTGCGCCGTGGGGAATGGGCACAGTACGTGCTGATCCGTCCGGCGCGCTGAGGCCCCAGGGGAGGGCGGTTTTCCGGATCCTGGGGAATACCCTCGGAATCCTGACCCGGAGCCGCCCATGCCCCTTGGGGCATTGGGTAAAATGCCCCACCAAAGCGTGACGGCTCAAGGCGTCAGAAACCTGTTTTCAAAGGGGATTGTTGCGGTGCAAAAGCACCGCGCTATCCGGTGATCGACGGGCGAGAAATGGCTCGGCGGTTCTGTTGATAAACTGTTGATAAATAATTGTGACAGATCAAGCCCGGACCTTTGCAGGCCTTGTCAGGGCTTGGTTTTCAGCCCGTTTTGCCTACAATAAAGTCCCAACTATCGCAGTTGCCAGAGATTGTTGGTTCGGGGCGCGTCGTTCATGGACGCGCCCTTTTTTCTTGCGCGCCGGCCCTGTCGTTTTCCACTTTCACTAGCAGTCCTTCCCGTTGATGAACCACATCAGAAATTTTTCCATCATTGCGCACATCGACCATGGCAAGTCGACGCTGGCTGACCGCCTCATCCAGCGTTGCGGAGGCTTGGCTGACCGTGACATGGAAGCCCAGGTGCTGGACTCGATGGATATCGAGAAAGAGCGCGGCATCACCATCAAGGCGCAGACCGCAGCCCTGCAGTACAAGGCCAAGGATGGCCAGGTCTACAACCTCAACCTCATCGACACGCCCGGCCACGTGGACTTCTCGTATGAAGTCTCGCGTTCGCTGTCCGCCTGCGAGGGAGCGCTGCTGGTGGTGGACGCCTCGCAGGGCGTCGAGGCGCAGACCGTGGCCAACTGCTACACCGCGCTGGAACTCGGCGTGGAAGTGACGGCTGTTCTCAACAAGATGGATCTGCCCCAGGCCGATCCCGAAAATGCCAGGGCCGAGATCGAGGATGTCATCGGCATCGATGCCAGCGACGCCATTCCCTGCTCGGCCAAGACCGGCATGGGCATCGAGGAGATCCTGGAGGCGGTGGTCGCCAAAGTGCCGCCGCCAAAGGGCGATCCCAATGGCCAGCTGCGCGCCATGATCATCGACAGCTGGTTCGACACCTATGTCGGCGTCGTGATGCTGGTGCGCGTGGTCGATGGTGAACTCAAGCGTGGCGAGCGCTTCAAGATGATGGCCTCGGGCGCTGCCTATGAAGCCAACAACCTGGGCGTGTTCACCCCGGCCGACGTGCCGCGCGACGTGCTGCGCGCCGGCGAGGTGGGCTACATCATTGCCGGCATCAAGGAGCTCAAGGCAGCCAAGGTGGGCGATACCATCACGCTGGAAAAGAAGCTTCCCAACAATCTGGGTCCTGCCACCGAGGCCCTGCCCGGCTTCAAGGAAATCAAGCCCCAGGTGTTCGCCGGCCTGTATCCCACCGAAGCCAGCGAGTACGACCAGCTGCGCGATGCGCTGGAGAAGCTGCAGCTCAACGATTCGTCCCTGCAGTTCGAGCCTGAAGTCTCGCAAGCGCTGGGCTTCGGCTTTCGCTGCGGCTTCCTGGGCCTGCTGCACATGGAAATCGTGCAGGAGCGCCTGGAGCGCGAATTCGACCAGGACCTGATCACCACCGCGCCCAGCGTGGTCTACGAAGTGGTCAAGGGCGATGGCGAGGTCATCCAGGTCGAGAACCCGTCCAAGATGCCCGATGCCGGCCGTATCGAGGAGGTGCGCGAGCCCATCGTCACCGTCCACCTGTACATGCCCCAGGACTATGTGGGCCCGGTGATGACGCTGGCCAACCAGAAGCGCGGCGTGCAGATCAACATGCAGTACCACGGCCGCCAGGTGATGCTCACCTATGAGATGCCGCTGGGCGAAATCGTGCTGGACTTCTTCGACAAGCTCAAGTCGGTCTCGCGCGGCTACGCCTCCATGGACTATGAGTTCAAGGAGTACCGCGCCTCCGATGTGGTGAAGGTGGACATCCTGCTCAATGGCGAGAAGGTCGATGCGCTGTCCATCATCGTGCACCGCTCCCAGGCCACGTACCGCGGCCGGGCCGTGGTGGCCAAGATGCGCGAGATCATCAGCCGCCAGATGTTCGATGTGGCCATCCAGGCCGCCATCGGCGCCAACATCATTGCGCGGGAAACCGTCAAGGCCATGCGCAAGAACGTGCTGGCCAAGTGCTACGGCGGCGACATCACCCGCAAGCGCAAGCTGCTGGAAAAGCAAAAGGCCGGCAAGAAGCGCATGAAGCAGATCGGATCGGTGGAAGTGCCCCAGGAGGCCTTCCTGGCCATCCTGCAAGTGGAGGATTGATGCAAGCCATGCAATGGATTACGGCCGTCGTACTCGCGGCCTTCGTGGGCTATATCGGCGCCTGGTACACAGGTTTCATCGAGGGCAACTTCGCGCTGCTGCTGTTCCTGGCCACCGTGGTCACAGGCCTGTACTGGGTGGCCGAGCGGCTGTACTTCCTGCCGCGCCGCCGCCGCGCTGCCGTGGCCATCGAGGAGGCTGCCGTGGCACGCCGCGCAGAACTCGACCGCATGGGCATCGCCAAGACCGACATCGAGGTGTCGGAAGAGGCCAAGGGCCGCATCCTCATGCAGCCCTGGTGGCTGGACTGGACGGCAGGCCTGTTCCCGGTGATCGCGATCGTCTTCGTGCTGCGCTCGTTCCTGTTCGAGCCGTTCAAGATCCCGTCTGGCTCCATGATCCCTACGCTGCTCGTGGGCGACCTGATCCTGGTGAACAAGTTCACCTATGGCGTGCGCCTGCCGGTGATCAACACCAAGATCACGCAGGGAACGCCGCTGCAGCGTGGCGATGTGGTGGTGTTCCGCTACCCGCCCCAGCCCAGCCTGGACTACATCAAGCGGGTGGTGGGCCTGCCGGGCGACGAGATCGCCTACCTGAACAAGCGGCTGACGATCAATGGCAAGGAAGTCCCGGTCAATGCACTGCCCGACTTCTTCGACAAGGATGCGATGCGCTACTTCAAGCAGTACGAGGAGTCGCTGGGCGACAAGCCGCACCGCATGATCGTGAACCAGGACGTGCCCGCCTTCATCCAGGGCGCCAGCGGCTTCGAGTTCCGCGAGAACTGCCGCTACAGCGTCGAAGGCATCACCTGCAAGGTGCCGGAAGGCCAGTACTTCATGATGGGCGACAACCGCGACAACTCGCTGGATTCCCGCTACTGGGGCTTTGTGCCCGACAAGAACATCGTGGGCCGGGCTTTCTTTGTCTGGATGAACTTCGGGGATTTCAAGCGCATCGGCAGCTTCCATTGATCACATCACATGCATGCCTGAGGACCGCAGTGGCCCGGGCATGCGCGAGGGATTCACATCGGAGGAGGAAAAAGCATGTTGACATCGAACAACCGGCGTTCGCGCCAGCGCGGCCTGTCCTTTCTGGGACTGGTGTTTGTGATTGCCCTGGGCGTGGGCGTGGTGGCCGTGGGCGCACAATCCGTGCCGGTCTTCCTGGAGTACCAGGCCATCGTCAAGGCCGCCAACAAGGCGGCCCGCGAGGGCAATTCCGTGGCCGAGGTGAAAGCCAGCTTCGAGCGTTCCGCTGCCATCGATGACTTCACGTCCGTCAAGGGTGGCGATCTCGAAGTGACCAAGATCAATGACCGCGTGGTGGTGGGGTTTGAATATTCGCGCGAGATCCATCTCGTGGGCCCCGCCTACCTGACTTACCGTTTTAAGAAGCAGACCCAATAGGTGCCTCCCTTACTGAATGCGCTGCAGCTGAGGCTGCAGCATCAATTTGCCGAGCCTGCATTGCTGCAGCGTGCCGTCACGCACCGCAGCTTCTCGGCAGACAACAACGAGCGCCTGGAATTCCTCGGTGACTCGGTGCTGAACCTTGCCATTTCCAGCCTGCTCTACCAGCGGCTCAGTTCCATGCCCGAGGGCGATCTGTCCCGCGTGCGCGCCAACCTGGTCAAGGAAGGCACGCTGCACCAGATCGCGCTGAGGCTGCAGTTGCCCGATCTGCTGCGCCTGGGCGAGGGTGAATCCAAGTCGGGCGGCAAGCAACGCCCCTCCATCCTGGCCGATGCGGTCGAGGCCCTGATCGGCGCGGTCTATCTGGATGCCGGCTACGCGGCGGGCGAGAAGGTGGTACACCATCTTTTCGAGGGCGTGGACATCAACCCCCACATGCGCGCAGCCGAAAAGGATGCGAAGACGGCCCTGCAGGAATGGCTGCAGGGACGGCGCATGAAGCTGCCGCAGTACGAGGTGGTCGCCACCACGGGAGCCGCCCACCGCCAGACCTTTGAAGTGGCCTGCACGATTGCCGAGCTGCAATTGCAGGCCCGGGGAACGGGTGCCTCGCGCAGAGCCGCAGAGCAGACGGCTGCCACAGCCATGCTGGAACTATTGAAAGCAAGACACGCATGAACCAAGACAAACCTCCGGCGCCGGCACAGACCGCCGCCGAACTCGATGCCCTGCTGGCCGCGGCCAAGCCCGGCGCCGGCACAGCACGCACGGCCTCCGCCCCTGATGAAGCCCAGGCGCCCGAGGTGCCGACGGGCCCGCAGCGCTGCGGCCTGATCGCCATCGTCGGCAAGCCCAATGTGGGCAAGTCCACGCTGATGAATGCGCTGGTGGGCCAGAAGATCAGCATCACCTCGCGCAAGGCGCAGACCACGCGCCACCGCATCACGGGCATTCGCTCGCGCGCCGCGACGCAGTTCATCTTCGTCGATACACCGGGTTTCCAGACCAAGCACAGCACGGCGCTGAACAAGTCGCTCAACAAGACCGTGATGGGCGCCATCGGCGACGTGGACCTGATCCTGTTCGTCGTGGAAGCCGGCCAGTTCACGCTGGCCGATGCCAAGGTGCTGTCGCTGTTCAAGCCCGGCATTCCCACGCTGCTGATCGCCAACAAGCTCGATACCGTGGGCCGCCGTGCCGAGATCGCCCCCTGGCTCAAGAGCATGCAGGAGCGCCATCCGTTTGCCGAGTTCGTGCCCATGTCGGCCAAGAGCAAGGGCGACATCGAGCGCCTGTTCGGCATCTGCGAGAAGTACCTGCCCGAGCAGGACTGGATGTATGCGCCCGACGAGCTGACCGACCGCAGCGAGAAGTTCCTCGCCTCGGAAACCGTGCGCGAGAAGCTGTTCCGCTTCACGGGCGACGAGCTGCCCTACACCTCCACGGTGGTCATCGACAAGTTCGAGGAAGAGGCCAGCAAGCAGCACAAGCGCTTCATCCGCGTGGCGGCCACCATCGTTGTCGAGCGCGACGGACACAAGGCCATGATCATCGGAGAGAAGGGCGAGCGCCTCAAGCGCATCAGCACCGAGGCCCGCCAGGAGCTGGAAAAGCTCATGGATGCCAAGGTTTTCCTCGAAGTCTGGGTCAAGGTGCGCTCGGGCTGGGCCGACGACGAGGCCCGCGTGCGCTCCTTCGGCTACGAGTGAGAAACCTCCCCGCAAGGCCCTCTGTCCATGGCTAGCGCCAAGCGTGTCTCGGATGAGCCGGCCTATGTACTGCACAGCTATGACTGGAGCGAGTCCAGCCTGATCCTCGAGGTCTTCACGCGGCACCGGGGCCGCGTGGCGCTGGCAGCCAAGGGCGTCAAGCGCCCGACCTCGAACTTTCGCCCCGTGCTGCTGCCGCTGCAGCCGCTGAGCCTGAGCTACAGCCTGGGCGGCGAGGGCAATGCCGAGATCCACACCCTCAAGGGTGCCGAGTGGGTGGGCGGCCATGTCATGCCCCAGGGCGACGCCCTGATGTCGGGCCTGTACCTCAACGAACTGTTGATGCGCCTGCTGGCGCGAGACGATCCCTATGCGGCGCTTTTCGACATCTATGCCGGCGTGGTGCGCGTGCTGGCGGGCCAGCATGGCGATGCCATCGAGCCCGTGCTGCGCACCTTCGAGCTGCTGCTGCTGCGCGAACTGGGCCATCTACCCGCCTTGAACGAGGAAAGCGCCACGCTGGCGCCGCTGGCCGAAGGCCGCCGCTATGCGCTGGTGGCCGAAGGCGGCCTGCGCCCGGCGCTGCAGGGCGAGCGCGCCGTGCTGGGCGCTGCGCAATGGCAGGCCATTGAAAGCGCGCTGCAGGCCCGGCAGGCCTTCAATGCCACGCTGCATGTGGTGGCCCAACCCGAGCAGGCGCTGGCCCTCAAGCCCCAACTGAGGGCCCTGCTGCAATACCATTGCGGCAGTCCCATGCTGCGCACCCGCCAGCTGATGATGGATCTGCAATCGCTATGAATCTTTCCCACGCTTCGCAGCGCACGGCGCTGTCGGTCAATGTCAACAAGGTTGCGCTGCTGCGCAACACGCGCCACCTGGGCATTCCCAGCGTGACGCGCGCCGCGCGCATCTGCCTGGAGGCCGGTGCCCAGGGCATCACCATCCATCCGCGTCCCGACCAGCGCCATATCCGCAGCGAGGATGTCTATGAACTGCAGGCGCTGATGACACAGTGGCCGCAGGCGGAGTTCAACATCGAGGGCAACCCGACGCAGAACCTCATGGACTTCATCCGCGACACGCGCCCGCACCAGGCCACCTTCGTGCCCGACAGCGAGGACCAGTTCACCAGCGACCATGGCTGGAACTTCCCGCAGGACGCCGAGCGCCTGAAGCCGCTGATTGCCGAATGCCGCCAGCTGGGCGTGCGCGTCAGCCTGTTCATGGACCCCGTGCCCGCCCAGATGGCCGCTGCGCGCGCCGTGGGTGCCGACCGGGTCGAGCTGTATACCGAACCCTACGCAGCTGCCTGGGGCACGGCAGACCAGGAAGCGCAACTGCACGCCTATGCGGCGGCGGCCCGGGCGGCTTTGGATGCCGGGCTGGGCATCAATGCCGGCCACGACCTCAGCCGTGACAACCTGGCCGCCTTCGTGGCGCGCGTGCCGGGCCTGCTCGAAGTCTCCATCGGCCATGCGCTGATCGCCGACGCGCTGGAGCTGGGCTACGCCGAAACCGTGCGCGCCTACCAGCAGTGCATAGACCAGGGCATGGCGGCGCGCGCCTGAAGCTTTCGCGGAGCGAATCCATGATCTACGGCATCGGTACCGACATCTGCGACGTGCGCCGCATCCGCGCCAGCCTGGAGCGCCATGGCGACCGTTTCGCCGAGAAGGTGCTGGCCGAGGGCGAGCTGGCCACCTGGCGTGCCCGCCGCGCGCGCTGGCCTGAGCGCGGCATCCGCTTCGTGGCCACGCGCTTTTCCGCCAAGGAGGCCTTTTCCAAGGCCATAGGCATGGGCATGGTCATGCCCATGACCTGGCGCAGTTGCGAGGTCATCAAACTGCCCAGTGGCCAGCCTGCCATCGTGCTGCACGGCGCGCTCAAGGAATGGTTCGAGGCGCGCAACCTGCAGGTGCACCTGTCCGTGACCGACGAGAGCGACTACGCGGCCAGCTTCTGCGTGGTCGAGCGCCGCGCCTGATACCCGGCCAGCGTGACGCTGGCTTTTTTGACTCCACAGGATTCATAGGAACTCCCGGCATGACCGAGCACGCACCCCTCATCATCGACATCGCCGGCAAGGCACTCACCGATGTGGACCGCCAGCGCCTGGCACATCCGCTGGTCGGCGGCATCATCCTCTTTGCCCGCAACTGGGAAAGCCGCGAGCAGCTGGTGCAGCTGTGCGCCGATATCAAGGCGGTCAAGCCCGATTTGCTGATCTGCGTGGACCATGAGGGCGGGCGCGTGCAGCGTTTTCGCGCTGACGGCTTCACGCACCTGCCGCCCATGCGCGCCTTCGGCCAGATGTGGATGGACGACGGCAAGGGCAGCAAGCACCGGGAAGGCAGCGGTGCCATGGCTGCCATGAATGCCGCCACGGCGGCCGGCTACGTGCTGGGCACCGAGCTGCGTGCCTGCGGCGTGGATTTCAGCTTCACCCCGGTGCTGGACCTTGACTACGGTGCCAGCAGCGTCATCGGCGACCGCAGCTTCCACCGCGACCCGCGCGTGGTGGCCGCGCTGGCCCGCAGCCTCATGCACGGCCTGCTGCAGGCCGGCATGGGCAACTGCGGCAAGCACTTTCCCGGCCACGGCTTCGTCAAGGCTGATTCGCATGTGGACATTCCGGTCGATGGACGCAGCCTCACCGCCATCCTGGGCGAGGACGCCGCGCCCTATCCCTGGTTGTCCAGCGTGCTCACGGCCGTGATGCCGGCCCATGTGATCTACCCCAAGGTGGACAAGCGCCCGGCCGGTTTTTCTGCCAAGTGGCTCAAGGACATCCTGCGCAGCCGCCTGCGCTACGACGGCGCCATCTTCAGCGACGACCTGAGCATGGAGGGCGCGCGCCGCATCGACGGCCAGCTCATCGGCTATACCGACGCGGCCCTGGCCGCGCTGGAGGCGGGCTGCGACATGGTGCTGCTGTGCAACCAGAGCCTGGGCCTGGGCGAGCATGTGGACGAGCTGCTGGCCGGCATGGAGGCCGCGCAGCGCAGCGGCCGCTGGCAGCCCGATGCCGACAGCGAATCGCGCCGCGTGGCCCTGCTGCCGGAGACCGTGCCCCAGCCCTGGGACGACCTCATGCGCCAGCCTGCCTATCTGCAGGCGCTGGACCTGCTGCCTTGATGGATTGAAGGACGCCGCCGCTGGCCGCTCCGAAGGCCAAGGCGGGCTTTGCAAAGGCATGTGCGTGTCGTAAAGGGCGCGTCGGCCGGTGTTTCACAGGAGAGTTTTCCCATGCGCGTTGGCGTGCTGACCGGAGGTGGCGACTGCCCCGGCCTGAATGCGGTGATCCGTGCGGTCACCAAGTCCCTGATCAACCACGGCCAGTGCGAGGTGCTGGGCATTGCCGACGGCTTCGAGGGTCTGATGCTCGACCCGCCCGGCGTCAAGCCGCTGGGCTGGGACGAGGTCTCGGGCATCCTGCATGTGGGCGGCACCATCCTGGGCACCAGCAACAGTGCCAACCCCCTGCGCGATGCGGCCACGCTGGAGCATGTGGGCCGCAATGTCCGGGCGCTGGGCCTGGACGTGGTGGTGGCCATCGGCGGCGACGGCACCATGAGCCTGGCGCATGGCCTGGCCGAACAGGTGGGACTGACCTGCGTGGGCGTGCCCAAGACCATCGACAACGACATTGCCAATTGCGAGCGCAGCTTTGGCTTCGACACCGCCGTGGCCACGGCCACCGAGGCGCTGCGCCGCATCGAGAGCACGGCCAACAGCCACCACCGCGTGATGATCGTCGAGACCATGGGGCGCCATGCCGGATGGCTGGCGCTGGAGGCCGGCATTGCCGGTGCGGCCGACGTCATCCTGCTGCCCGAGATCGATTTCGACCTGCAGGCCATCGTCGATTTCTGCCGGGGCCGCGAGCAGCGCCAGCGTTACACCATCATCTGCATCGGCGAGGGCGCCAAGGAAAGCGGCGCCAGCCTCACGGTGCGCGAGCGCATCGAGCAAAGCCCCGACCCGGTCCGCCTGGGCGGTGTCGGCCATGTGCTGCGCGAGCGCCTGCAGCCCCACCTCAGGAGCGAGGTGCGCACCACGGTCCTCGGCCATGTACAGCGCGGCGGCGACCCCACGCCCTTTGACCGCGTGCTGGCCACGCAGTACGGTCACCATGCGGCGCAACTGGTGCTGTCGGGGCGCTTCGGCCGCATGGTCACGCTGCAGGGTGGCGAGATCGGCAGCGTGGAAATCTCCCGCGTGGCCAACACCCAGCGCACCGTGCCCCTGGACCACGGCCTGCTCACCATGGCGCGCGACATAGGCATTTGCCTGGGCGAGCCATGCAAGCAGGATGCGCGGCCGGCCGCAGCCGGCAGCCACTGAGCCCGCCATGCGGCAGCAGGGACGTCTCACGGGTTGGAAGGACGAGCAGGGCTTTGGCTTCATCGAACCCGATGGAGGCGGCGCGCAGGTCTTTGTCCATATCAAGTCCTTCACCGATCGCCGCCGCAGGCCCGAGGGCGGAGAGCGCGTCAGCTACGTGCCCAGCCGCAACGCCCAGGGAAAATGGCGCGCGCAGGATGTGGCCTTCATTGACGAACCAAGGACCGGCCGCCCGCAGCCTGCGCGGCGACGCCGTGCCGGCATGCCTTCGCGGCCTCAGCCGCCTGTGCGAGGCCCGGTGGCGGTGGGCCTGGCCGCTGCCTTCTTCTGCGTGCTGCTGGCTGTTGGCTGGAGCGGCCGCATGCCCTGGACACTGGTCGGCCTGTATGCGGCGGCAAGCTTTGTGACCTTCATGGTCTATGGATTCGACAAGTCCGCCGCCAGGCACGACCGCTGGCGCACCAGCGAAAGCCGTCTGCACCTGCTGGCACTGCTGTGCGGCTGGCCCGGCGCGCTGCTCGCGCAAGGGCTGCTGCGGCACAAGTCCAGCAAGGCCTCTTTCCAGTTGGTGTTCTGGATCACCGTGGTGCTCAACTGCGGCCTGCTGGCATGGCTGCTGTCATCGGCAGGTGCGCCGCTGCGGGCGCTGGCGCCCGGCATCTTCTGAAAATTGAAGGAACTGGCGATGACCCATGCCGGACCATGGCCCGAAATGCCCACCGCAAACGATGCATCGCTGCAGACCTGGCAGGCGTCTTGGGAGAGCGCCTGGTCCGCACTGGGTGCCAGCGCTCCGCAGCCTGTGCTGGCCGAGCTGCTGCAAAGCTACAGCGAGCCCCAGCGCCACTACCACACGCTGCAGCATCTGGGCGAGGCCATGGGCCTGCTGCAACCGGCGCTGGGCCTGGCCGCGCACCCCGGCGAAGTGGCTCTGGCGCTGTGGTTCCATGACGCTGTCTACCAAACGCAAGCCAAGGACAACGAGGCGCGCAGCGCCGACTGGGCCGCCGCCGTGCTGCGCGGGCAGGGTCTGCCGGCGGAAGTGGCCGGGCGCGTGCACGGCCTGATCATGGCGACCTGCCACGCTGCACAGCCATCCGGAATCGACGCCCAACTGCTGGTGGATGCCGACCTGGGCATTCTCGCGGCCGACCCTCTGCGGTTTGCCGAATACGAAGTGCAGGTGCGGGCCGAATACGAATGGGTGCCCTTGCCGCTGTACCGCGCCAAGCGCCGCGAGGTGCTGCAGGGCTTCATGCAGCGCGAGGCCATCTACTGCACTGACTGGTTCCGGCAACGGCTGGAGGCGCGGGCGCGGCGCAACCTCGCGCAGGCGCTGGGTTTGTAGGCGGCGCCTGCGTCGGCGTCCTATGATCGGGGGCTGCTGCGGGCCGTGCAGGCCTGCCTCCCTCTCTTTCTTATCTTGCCCAGGCTCCGCCTGGCTCACAGGACGCGCAGATGACCACCCTTGGAACCCCTTACTCCCCCCATGCCACCAAAGTCATGCTGCTGGGCAGCGGCGAACTCGGCAAGGAAGTGCTGATCGCGCTGCAGCGCCTGGGCGTGGAAACCATTGCCGTGGACCGCTACGAGAACGCGCCCGGCCAGCAGGTGGCCCACCACGCGCGTACCATCACCATGAGCGATCCGGCCCAGCTCAAGGCCTTGATCGAGGCCGAGAAGCCCGACCTGGTCGTGCCCGAGATCGAGGCCATTGCCACGCCCATGCTCGAAGAGCTGGAAGCAGCCGGTGTGGTCACCGTGATCCCCACGGCCCGCGCCGCGCGCCTGACCATGGACCGGGAAGGCATCCGCCGCCTGGCCGCCGAGACGCTGGGCCTGGCCACCAGCCCTTATCGCTTCTGTGATTCGCAGCAGGAGCTGCAGGCCGCCATCGACGGCACCGATGGCCAGCCCGCTATCGGTTTCCCCTGCGTGGTCAAGCCCGTGATGAGCAGCTCGGGCAAGGGCCAGAGCAAGCTGGACGGCCCGGACGACGTGGCCAAGGCCTGGGACTACGCCATGGCCGGCGGCCGCGTGAGCCATGGCCGTGTGATCGTCGAAGGCTTCATCGACTTCGACTACGAAATCACCCAGCTCACGGTGCGCGCCAAGGGTGCGGACGGCCAGGTGCAGACGCATTTCTGCGATCCGATCGGCCACATCCAGCAGTCCGGCGACTATGTGGAGAGCTGGCAGCCCCATCCCATGCACCCGGCGGCGCTGCAGAAGTCGCGCGACATCGCCAAGGCGGTGACCGATGACCTGGGCGGCCTGGGCCTGTTTGGCGTGGAGCTGTTCGTCAAGGGCGAGCAGGTCTGGTTCAGCGAAGTCTCGCCGCGCCCGCACGACACGGGGCTGGTCACGCTGGCCACGCAGTGGCAAAGCGAGTTCGAGCTGCATGCGCGCGCCATTCTGGGCCTGCCCGTGGATGCCTCGCTGCGCAACCCAGGCGCCAGCGCCGTGATCTATGGCGGGCAGGATGCCGAAGGCCTGGTGTTCGACGGCGTGGACGAAGCCCTGGCCGTGCCGGGCACGGACCTGCGCCTGTTCGGCAAGCCAGAGAGCTTCGTCAAGCGCCGCATGGGCGTGGCCCTGGCGCGCGCCCAAGACGTGGAGCAGGCGCGCACCAACGCCAAGCTGGCCGCCAGCAAGGTCCGGCCGCGCAAGCCCTGAGGCGCGCTGCTCAATGGCGAAGCCGCCGTCCCTTTGCCGGGCGGCGGCTTTTTTCATGCGGTGTCGGCCTTAGTTGGTCGTGTGCATGGGCGGCTGCGAGGGCTGGGCATCATGCGGCGTGGTCAGCCGGATGGCGCGCTCCTCCTCGCCATGGCTGGCATGCTCGCCATCCACACCCAGGCCGCCCTTCCAGCGCCGGACCACGCGCTGGAAGATCAGCGAGTTGGGGATCTGCAACAGGTTGGGCGAGCCATCGGGCGCATGGGCGTCCTGCAAGGTGGTGTAGAGCATGTTGATGTCGATCACGCGGCCCTTGGCACCGGGCTTTTCAGCCGTGTCCAGCACCTCTATGTAGTCGCCCAGGCGAAAGGGCCCGACGATGACGATGAGCAGGGCGCAGAACAGGTTGGACAGCACGCTCCAGGCTGCGAAGAAGGCCACGGCGCCCACGGTGGCAAAGCCGGTGAATGCCGTCCACAGCACGGTGGCCGAGACGCCCAGGCGCTCCAGCACCAGAGGCACGGTGGCGGCAATCAGAATCCAGCGGAACACGCCGCGCAGCGGCACCAGCAGCTCCGGCGGCAGGCCGTAGTGCCGGCCTGCGCGAGCGATCAGCCGGCGAACCAGGCGATTGAGCAGCCAGGCCGCACCGATGATCAGCAGGATCTGGGCACCGGGGATGATGAACTCCAGCCAATCCTGCATCCAGGTGGGCAGGTGCGCTTGAAAACGACGCATAACTTCAAACATTCAGGAAACAGGAATCCGCTTTCGGGACCCGGATGCGCAGCTCGCGCGCGCCCGGCATTGAGCTGCGATCGTAAGCGCAGGCGCAAGGCCCGGCAGTCAGGTGCGGCGCTGCTCCACCGTGTCCATCTGCATCTCGAAGCTGAAGAAGCGGTCGCGTCCCTGCGCCTTGGCCGCGTACAGTGCCTGGTCGGCGCGCATGAGCATGGCTTCGGCGCTGGTGTATTCGTCGGGAATGCAGGTGGTGATGCCGCCCGACAGCGTGAGACCCGATTCATGGGGCGAATCGGGGTGGCGTATGCGCAGCACGCGCAGCATCTGGCCCACGGCGCGCGCAAACGTCATGGCGCCCGAGCGTGGTGTGCGCGGCAGGATGAGCGCGAATTCCTCGCCGCCATAGCGCGCGGCCACGTCACGGGGGCGCACGCAGACCTCGCGCAGCAGGCGGCCGATCTGTTTCAGGCATTCATCGCCATGCACGTGGCCATAGGTGTCGTTGTAGCGCTTGAAATGGTCCAGGTCGCAGAGCATCAGCGTCAGCGGCTGGCCTTCGCGGCGGGCCGAGGCGATCTCTGCATGCAGGATGCGGTCGAAGCCTCGGCGGTTGACCAGGCCCGTGAGCTGGTCGAGCTCGACCATTTCATTGAGCTTCTGGTTGGCCTCGTGCAGCTCGGCCGACAGCGATACCAGGCGCCTGCGCATATCCAGCAGGCGGCGCATGGCGCGCAGCTTGGCCACGAGCACGATGGGCTTGACGGGCTTGACCAGGTAGTCGTCGCCTCCAGCCTCGATGCCGCGCCACACATCCAGGTCATTGTCCAGGCCGGACAGGAAGATGACGGGCGTCCACTCGCCGGGCTCGGCCTCGCGCAGCTGCCGGGCGACCCAGTAGCCATCCTCGCCGGGCAGACGGATGTCCAGCAGCACCAGGTCGGGGCGCTGCTCGCGGAACAGCACCAGGGCGCTGGGGCCATCGGCGGCCTCCAGCACGCGGGTCACACCTGCGTGCAGCAGCTCGCTGACCAGGCTGGTGCGCACCGAGGCCTGGTCTTCCACGACCAGCACGCAAAAGGGCGCGGACTCGTCCGTCGGCTTGGCGAAGCGTGCTCCGCTGGGCTCGATTGCGGGGGAGTCAGCGCTGTCGGTGGGCAGGGGAGGTGGAGCGGGGGGCATGGCCTTCATGGTTGCGAAACCAGGAATGGATCAAGGGGCCGCGCAGTGCGCGGCGTGGGGATGGCGCCAGTGTAAGTCGGGTGTCGCGTCCGTGTGCGATTGTGTGCAACGGGGCTTTTGCTAGGCCAGCGGCAGATCCGTGCGGGCGCGGCTGGCCTCGTCATGCCACTGCACAAAGGCGTCGGCAGCCGGGCAGATGCGCGGGTTGCCCAGTTGCTGCAGCAGCCTGCAGGCAGCAAAGCCCTGGGCTTTGCTGTCATAGGCAAGTGCCCACTGGCGGCGCTCCTCTTGCCGGTCTTCGGGAACGGGCCAGCTGCGCAGCGAGGTGGATAGGCCGGTCAGGCCCATGCGCCAGGGCTTGCCGGAGACACGTGCGCGAAAGCATTGCTGGCGCTCGCACAGCAGGGCATAGAGCGGGTCCACCTGCAGGGCGTCGAACAGCCGCCCGACGGCCGGATCGTCCGATGCGAAATCGGCATGCGTGACGATGACGCGCAGGCCCTTGGGTGTTTCGTAGACGCGCAGGCCCCAGTCGGGGTGGCTTTGGTGGAAGGTCTGGACGCGCTCCATGGCGCGCGTGGCCGGCGAGTCCGTGGCCGCACGCCGGCGCGCCTGGCGTGCTTCCCACCAGCGCTGCACGCGCCGCATGGCCAGGAACAGCAGCAGCACGACCAGTGCCGTGGCCACCATCCGCGAATTGTTCTTGTGCGGTGCCAGCCGGGCCAGCCAGATGGCGACCGAAGCCAACAACAGCAGGGTCACGACGGGAAAGCGCACGGCGCTGGGCGGCTCGGGCAGGTCGATATCGGCGATGGCCACGCGCTCGGTGTTCAGGCAGTGGGCGCCGTAGCTGTTGCGCGTCATCACCGTGCCGTCGCGGCGCTGCAGGACTTCTTCGCGGATGGGGGTGGTGAAGCCGTCGAGCGCGTACTCGTTCTTCCATTCCATGCGGGGCTCGCCCTTTGGAAGCGCCGCATTGCGGGCGGCTTCCAGGGCCTGGCCAGCACGCTCCTGTGCGTGGGCCTGGGCGGCTTCCTGGCTGGTGTCGGACCATCCCCAGCGCTGGACGGTGATGCCGTGGGTGGGGCGGCTTTCATGCCGCAGGCGCGCCTGCGCCCAGTAGGTGGGGATGTGCATGGCGAGCCAGTATAGGGAAAAGCCGCCTGGCTCCCAAGGGAACGCAGGCGGCTTCAGTTGGCAACGCGCGCAGGCGCTGGATGCCGTGGGTTTTACTGTTCGCGGCGCAGGGCGGGGAACAGGATGACGTCGCGGATGCTGGCGCTGTCGGTCAGCAGCATCATCAGGCGGTCGATGCCGATGCCGCAGCCGCCCGTGGGGGGCATGCCGTACTCGAGGGCACGCACGAAGTCGTGGTCGAAGTACATGGCTTCGTCGTCGCCACCGTCCTTGGCCTGGACCTGGGCGTTGAAGCGCGCGGCCTGGTCCTCGGCGTCGTTGAGTTCGGAGAAACCGTTGCCGAATTCGCGGCCCGTGATGTACAGCTCGAAGCGCTCGGTGACCTCGGGGCGCTCGTCATTGGCGCGTGCCAGCGGCGAGATCTCGGTGGGGTGCTCCATGATGAAGGTGGGCTGCCAGAGCTTTTCTTCCACCACTTCCTCGAAGTACAGCACCTGCAGGCTGGCCAGGGTGCGGGTGGACAGGCGGTCCTTTTCTTCCGTCATGCCCAGCTTGCGCAGCGCATTGGTCAGCCATTCGCGGTCGGCCACCTTGTCGCCCGCCTCGGTGAACTTGACGATGGCCTCGGGAATGGTCAGGCGCTGGAAGGGCTGGGACAGGTCCACGGGCTTGCCACCGTAGGTCAGCTGCAGCGTACCCACGGCCTTTTGCGCGGCGTCGCGCACCAGGGCCTCGGTGTAGTCCATCAGGTCGCGGTAGTTCCAGTAGGCCGCGTAGAACTCCATCATGGTGAACTCGGGGTTGTGGCGAACCGAGATGCCTTCGTTGCGGAAGTTGCGGTTGATCTCGAACACGCGCTCGAAGCCGCCGACCACCAGGCGCTTGAGGTACAGCTCGGGCGCGATGCGCAGGTACATCTCCTGGTCCAGCGCGTTGTGGTGGGTGACGAAGGGCTTGGCGTTGGCGCCGCCGGGAATGGGGTGCAGCATGGGCGTTTCCACTTCCAGGAAGCCGTGCTCCACCATGAATTCGCGGATGCCCGAGACGGCCTTGCTGCGTGCGATGAAGCGGCGGCGGGCCTGCTCGTCCATCATCAGGTCCACATAGCGCTGGCGCACCTTCTGCTCCAGGTCGGCCATGCCGTGGAACTTGTCGGGCATGGGACGCAGGCTCTTGGTGAGCAGGCGCAGCGTCAGCACCTTGACCGACAGCTCGCCGGTCTTGGTCTTCATCAGCGTGCCCTCGGCGCCCAGGATATCGCCCAGGTCCCAGCGCTTGAAGGCCGCATAGACCTCCTCGCCCACGGTGTCGCGCGTGATGTACAGCTGGATGCGGCCGTGCGTGGGGCCCAGCGATCCGTCCTGGATGGTGGCAAAGCTGGCCTTGCCCATGACGCGCTTGAGCATCATGCGGCCGCCCAGGCTGACCTGCACGGCTTCGGCGTCCAACTGCTCGGCGCTCTTGTCGGCATGGGCCTGCTGCAGCGCCTCGGCGCGGTCGGCGGGCTTGAAGTCGTTGGGGAAGGCCACGCCGCCCTGTTCACGGACCTGTTCGCGCAGGGCCTTGAGTTTTTCGCGGCGCTCGGCGATGAGTTGGTTTTCGTCCTGGGGAGCGGTCTGGTCCGCTGCGGATGGGGTGTTGTGTTCGGTCATGACAATGAGCGCCAGCGCAAAACGCCGAGGGGCCGGAAAAAAGCCGGGGGAAAAAAGCGGGAAAAGCCGAAAAAAGCCAGGCGCAAAGGGCGGGAGGGTGCAGAGGCGGCAGCAAATGCCACCGGCAAGCCCCGCAGCTGGCGGGCTGAATCCGCGATTTTAAGTTTTTTGGCGCGCTTTCGGTGCGCGGTGCTGCCAATGTGCCGGACGCCGCTGCGGTATGACGTCGCAGTCTTGCCAATTCGTCAGTGCCCGGCGGACTGGGAGCCGGGTGCCGGGCCCGGGGCATGGCCTATGCCGCTGCGCTCCAGCACATCGGCCACGAGCTCCAGCCGCACCAGCGGGCTGTCCAGCGCCATCAGTTGCTGCTTGATGGAGACCGGCATGGGCAGCAGCTCGGTCCAGCGGTTGGCCACCCAGCCGCAGTCGCCCATCTGTTCGGCGCTGGGCAGTCGGGCATGGTCGGCGTCTGTGGAGCGCGCGTGCAGCTGCATCAGCACCTGGGCCAGGGCCTGGGCGGTGGCGAGCAGGTGGCCGGGGATGGGCACGGCGGCATCGGCAGGCAGCATCTGCACATCGGCCACCCACAGGCCGTGTGGCAGCTGGCGGTGCTCCTGCATGCGAAAGCGCTGCGTGCCTTCGCACTGCAGGTGCAGCAGGCCGGGCTGGGGCTGCTGCAACTGGACGATGCGGGCCAGCGTGCCCACGGCGTGCAATTGCTCGGCGGCCGCGCCGGCCTTGCGCACTTCGCTGCCGGCCTGCAGCGCCACCACGCCGAAGGGAGCGCCCGTGCGCTCGCACTTGCGGATCATGTCCAGGTAGCGGACTTCAAAGACGCGAAGGCTCAGCAGGCCTTGGGGAAAGAGGACGCTGCCCAGGGGGAACAGCGGCAGGGAGTGCAGTGCGGTAGGGGCGGTCATGTGATGGGCGGGATGCGGCAGCTATCATCCCATGCTGTGCCAAGGCCGGATGGCCGTGGTCCGATCTTCCTCCCGCAGTCCTACAACGCCATGCTTTTTCAGATCGTTTCCTTTTTGCTCGACGTGGTCGTTGGCCTGTTGACCGGCGTCTGCCTGCTGCGCATGTACATGCAGGCCCAGCGCGTGCCCTTCGGCAACCCCGTGGGGCAACTGGTGTTTGCGCTGTCCGACTGGATCGTGATGCCGCTGCGCCGCATCATCAAGCCGGCCGGGCGCTGGGATATGTCCAGCCTGATCGCCGCCTTCCTGCTGCAGCTGCTGCAGTTCGTGCTGCTGTGGCTGTTGATGGGTGGGCAGTCCACCGTGGTTGCCCTGCCCTGGCTGGCGCTGTGCGGCCTGGCGCGCGTGGCGCTGTCGGGCATGGTGGGCGTGCTGCTGATATATGCCATCTTGTCGTGGGTGCAGCCGCAGTCACCGATGTATGGCGTGCTGCAGCGCCTGTCCGAGCCGATGCTGCGGCCCATCCGCCGTGTTGTTCCGCTGATCGGCGGTATCGATCTGTCGGCACTGGTGGCTCTGGTGCTGCTGCAGATCGCGCTGATGGTGCTGGCGTATATCCAGGGATCGGGCCTGATGCTGCTGGCCTGATTTCCCTGGTTTCCTGGACGTGAAAAAGCCGCCGCAGGCATCAACCTGCGGCGGCTTTTTTGTGTCTGCGCGAGGCTTTACTGGACCGCGTCGGCCGGCAGGCGCTGCAGCATGGCAAGCGATGCGGCGATGCGGTCGCGCAGCTCGCGGCGGTCCACGATCATGTCCACGGCGCCCTTGTCCTGCAGGAACTCGGCGCGCTGGAAGCCTTCGGGCAGCTTCACGCGCACGGTGGTCTCGATCACGCGCGGGCCGGCGAAGCCGACCAGGGTCTTGGGCTCTGCAATGACGATATCGCCGACGAAGGCAAAGCTGGCGGAGACGCCACCGAAGGTGGGATCGGTCAGCACCGAGACGTAGGGCAGGCCCTTCTTGGCCAGGCGCGTGAGCGCTGCATTGGCCTTGGCCATCTGCATCAGGCTCAGCAGGCCTTCCTGCATGCGCGCACCGCCCGTGGCGGTGAAGCAGATGAAGGGGACCTTTTGCTCGATGGCGGTCTCGACACCGCGCACGAAGCGCTCGCCGACCACGGAGCCCATGGAGCCGCCCATGAATTCGAACTCGAAGCAGGCTGCGACCACGTTGACGCTCTTGATGGCGCCGCCCATGACGACCAGGGCATCGGTCTCGCCGGTGTTCTCCAGCGCTTCCTTGAGGCGCTCGGGGTACTTGCGGCTGTCCTTGAACTTCAGGGCATCGACGGGGATGACTTCCTGGCCGATTTCATAACGGCCTTCGGCATCCAGGAAATGGTTCAGGCGGGCGCGGGCGCCGATGCGGTGATGGTGGCTGCAGCTGGGGCAGACGTTCTGGTTTTTCTCCAGATCGGCCTTGTAGAGCACGGTCTCGCAGCTCGGGCACTTGATCCACAGACCCTCGGGGATCTGCTGGTGGCGATCCGTGGGGTTGGTTTGCTGGATTTTGGCAGGCAGGAGTTTTTCAAGCCAGGACATGGTGTTTCCTTTTCAGGCGCAGGGCATGCGGCACCGGGCCGCATGCAAGGGCTGCATTATGCGACCTACGCGTCGAGTGCCTTGCGCACGCCGCGCAGGAAGTCGATGGTCAGGGGGACGATCTTTTCGTGGGGCTGGCCGTCCAGCATCTCGATGATGCGGCTGCCGATGACCACGGCATCGGCCACCCGGCCAATGGCCTGGGCCGTGGCCGCGTCGCGGATGCCGAAGCCCACGCCCACGGGAATGCTCACATGCTCGCGGATGCGCGGCAGCATGGCTTCCACGGCCGCCGTGTCGAGCGTGCCTGCTCCGGTCACGCCCTTGAGCGAGACGTAGTAGACATAGCCGCTGGCCACGCGCGCCACCTGCTGCATGCGCTCGGTGGTGGAGGTGGGCGCCAGCAGGAAGATGAGGTCCATGTCGCGCGCACGCAGTTGCGCGGCGAATGCCTCGCACTCCTCGGGCGGGTAGTCCACGATGAGCAGGCCGTCGACGCCGGCCTCGGCCGCATCGTCCACGAAGCGGTCCTTGCCGTGGATCTGGTCGTAGCGCTCCACCGGGTTGGCGTAGCCCATCAGCACCACGGGCGTGGTCTGGTTCTTCTGGCGGAACTCGCGCACATAGGCCAGCACCTGCACCAGGCCCACGCCATTGGCGATGGCGCGGTCGCCTGCCTTCTGGATGGTGGGGCCGTCGGCCATGGGGTCCGAGAAGGGCACGCCCAGCTCGATCACGTCGGCGCCGGCCTCCACCATGCCGTGCATCAGCGACGGCGTGATGGCCGCGAACGGGAAGCCTGCGGTGATGTAGGGGATCAGGGCCTTGCGGCCTTCTTCCTGGAGTTTGGCGAAAGTCGTGGTGATGCGGCTCATTGAGCTGCTCCTCCCTTGACCGTGAGCCCGCGCATGGAGGGACGGTCGTAGTAATCGGCGCCCGAGAGGTCGGCCACGGTGCCGATGTCCTTGTCGCCGCGACCGGACAGGTTCACGAGGATGGACTGGTCGGCGCGCATGGTCTTGGCCAGTTGCATGGCATAGGCCACGGCATGGCTGGACTCCAGGGCGGGAATGATGCCTTCGGTGCGGCACAGGTAGTGGAAGGCGTCCAGCGCCTCCTGGTCGGTGATGCCCACGTACTGGGCCCGGCCCAGTTCCTGCAGCCAGGCGTGCTCGGGGCCGACGCCGGGGTAATCGAGCCCGGCGCTGATGCTGTGCGTTTCGGTGATTTGGCCGTTCTCGTCCTGCAGGATGAAGGTGCGGTTGCCGTGCAGCACGCCGCTGCTGCCGCGCTGCAGCGAGGCCGAGTGCTTGCCGCTGTCCAGGCCTTCGCCGGCCGCCTCCACGCCGATCAGGCGCGTGTTCTCGAACGGGATGTAAGGATGGAAGATGCCCATGGCATTGCTGCCGCCGCCCACGCAGGCGACCACGGCATCAGGCTGGCGGTCGGCGCCCAGGAATTCGGGCATCTGCGTCAGGCATTCCTCGCCGATGACCTTCTGGAAGTCGCGCACCATTGCCGGGTAGGGATGGGGGCCGGCCACGGTGCCGATGATGTAGAAGGTGTTGTCCACGTTGGCCACCCAGTCGCGCATGGCCTCGTTGAGCGCGTCCTTGAGCGTGCGGCTGCCCGACTCCACCGGCACCACCGTGGCGCCCAGCAGGCGCATGCGGTAGACGTTGGGGCTTTGGCGTTTCACGTCCTCGGCACCCATGTAGACGATGCATTCGAGGCCGTAGCGCGCGCAGATGGTGGCCGTGGCCACGCCGTGCTGGCCCGCGCCGGTCTCGGCAATGATGCGGGGCTTGCCCATGCGCCGGGCGAGCATGGCCTGGCCGATCACGTTGTTGATCTTGTGCGCGCCCGTGTGGTTGAGGTCTTCGCGCTTGAGGTAGATCTGCGCGCCGCCCATCTCGCGCGACATGCGTGCCGCGTGGTAGACGGGCGAGGGACGGCCGACGAAGTGGGCCAGCTCGGACTGGAATTCGGCAACGAATTCCGGGTCGTTCTGGTACTTGGCGTAGGCATCGCGCAGCTCGGTCAGAGCGTGTGTCAGGGTTTCGCTGGCAAAGCTGCCGCCGAAGCGGCCGAAGTGGCCGGATGCGTCAGGGTACTGGTATTCGAACATGGCTTGTCTGCAAAAGTTGGTCATCGGCCGCGCGCACGGCGGCGATGAATCGGTGTATCTTGCCGGCGTCCTTGATGCCCCTGAGGGGCTTGCCGTCGGGACCATCGGCCTCGACGCCGGAACTGACATCAACGGCCAGCGAGAGTCCTCGCGGGCGCACTTGCAAGATGCCATCGGTCACGTTTGCAGGCGTGAGTCCACCAGACAAAACGAGGTGAGAGGCGACGTTTGGTGGAAGGAGTGACCAATTGAATGCTTTTCCGCCACCACCATAGCCGTCGACATGGGCGTCGAGCAGTATGGCCTGGGCTTTCGAGTAACGCTGGGCATATTCTACGAGGTCGAAGCGCGCGGCGTCGGGACCAAGGGGAATGCGTGCGGCGCGCAGGAAGGCGCGGGTGCCGCCCGATGTGGCGGCAAGGCAGTCCTCGGGGGACTCGTCGCCGTGGAACTGCACGCAGGCGCCCGGGATGGCGGCGCAGGCAGCCATCACGTTGGCGGCGCTTTCATTGACGAACAGCAGCACCGGGGTCACGAAGGGCGGCAGGCGCCGCGCCAGTTGTGCAGCGCGCTGCACCGTCACGGCGCGCGGACTGGGGGCGTAGAGCACAAAACCCACGGCATCGGTGCCCGCAGCCACGGCGGCGTCCACGTCCTGTTCGCGGGTGAGTCCGCAGATCTTGATTCGAGTGCGCTGCATGGGGGCTGAAGAATGGGGGAGGGCTTGTCCGTTCACGGGAGCCAATCATAGGCCGGGCTGCGCGAAGGAAGGCCCCATGAAGGATCGTATACGGGGCCCAGAAAGTACAGGCCGTCGGGCGAGAAGGTGGGCGCGGCGGCATCGCGGGAACGGGCGTCCAGTACCTGCTGCATCCACTGCGGCGCATACGTGCCCTGGCCGATGGCGATCAGGCAGCCCATGATGTTGCGCACCATGTGGTGGAGGAAGGCGCTGCCTTCGAACTCGAAGCGCCAGTAGCAGCATTCCATGGCCGCATCGCCGGGGCGCATGGAGCTGGCTGCGGCCATCTGGGCGCCATCGCCTGCCATGCGGCGGGTGATGGACAGGCGGTGCAGCGTCTTGACGGGGGACTTGGCCTGGCAGCCCGATGCGCGGAACGAGCTGAAGTCGTGCTCGCCCAGCAGGTGCCGGGCGGCGGCCTGCATGGCGTCACCATCGAGCGCATGGAACACCCAGCCCACGCGCCCGGCCTCCACGCTGGGGCGCACGGGCGATTGCAGCAGCACATAGGCATAGCGCCTTGCCGTGGCACAGGCGCGCGAATGGAAGGCATCGGGCACGGGCTGGGCCCATTGCACGGCAATGTCCGGCGGCAGGAAGGTGTTGGTGCCTCGGACCCAGGAGAACGGGGCCCTGTCCAGCGGCGTGTCGAAGTGGACGACCTGCATGAGGCCGTGCACGCCGGCATCGGTGCGGCCCGCGCAGAGGGTGTGCACCTCCTGAGCGGCAAAGCGGCCCAGGGCCGCTTCGAGATGGTCTTGAATGGTGTTGCCAGACAGCTGGCTTTGCCAGCCGCTGTAGCGCTGGCCGTTGTAGGCGACGCCGAGGGCTACGCGCATTGCGAGGCCTCCGGCATGGGTTGGGTGTGCATCAAGTTGTCAGTTTTCCATGGCGGCTTGCGCCACCCTGTCACGCGAAACCGGTGCGGCGCCTGGGCAGGCGCCGCCGGGCTTCAATCTATCTCGGCCAGCAGGCGCTGGGCCTTGGCCTTGAGATCGCCGTGGGCCTCGGCGATCACTTCCTCGATCAGTGTACGGGCTCCGTCACTGTCGCCGATGGCGTTGAATTCCTGGGCCAGAGCGAGCTTGGTGGCCAGCGGGTCTTCAGGGGCCGAGGGCGGGGTTGCCACGGCAGGGGTGTCGTTGCCCAGGTCCAGGGACAGGCTGCCCAGGTCGAATTCCAGCGACTCGGCCGGTTCGGGCTTGGCCTTGGCCGCCGTCTCCAGCACGCCGCCTGCCTGGGGCGTTGCCTGCGTTGGGGTGGGTGCCTCCGTGCTCAGGCCTTCCAGGTTGAACTCCATGGCGTCCAGCGACAGCAGCTCGGTCTTGGCATGGCTGTCGTCCGTGGTGGAGCTGGTCAGGGGCGAGGGCTCGGTGGCCGGGAAGCTGTCGGCCGCCTGTGTGCCGGGCATGTCCAGCGACAGCATCTCGGTCGGCTGCATGCCGTCCATGGCATTGCTGTGGTTCAGGGCGTCCGTCAGCGAGGCGTGGGCCGTGGGCTGGAAGCCGGGCATGTCCAGCGATGCAACGGGTGGCTCGACGTGGGGCTCGATGCGAGGTGTGTCGTCCTTTGCGGAGGGCGTGGCTTCCAGCGGCGCGCGCAGCGTGGGCTCCAGCGCTGCGAAGTCCTGTTCGCTGGGCATGGGGGCCGGTGCGGGCAGGGGGCTGGCGTGCTGCGCGGGCAGGCTGGCATCGGCCAGGCCGCCGGGCAGGTCCATGTTGAGGTCCATGTCCAGGTCCATGGGCAGGGTGGCAGGGCCTTCGCGGTGCGCATCCATGTCCAGGGGGCGGCTGGCCAGCGAGGCGGCAGCCAGTCCGGCAGCAGCCACTGCGGCGCCGCCGGCAGCGGCGGCACCAGACAGGGGCGCGGCGCCTGCAGGCTGGTAGAGGGCGTTTTCCGGGTCCAGGATGCGGCCCTGGTCGGCCAGACGCTGCCAGTCCACGCCCTTGCCCTGGGTCAGGCCATGCAGGGTCTGCGCGACGGCCTCGAAGGCCTTGCGGTCATGGCGCTTGGCGTAGATGTCGGCCAGCTTCTGGTGCAGAGCGGTGCGGTTGGGGTCGGTGCGCAGCGCTTCCTTGAGGATTTCCTCTGCCTGCAGGTCGCGGCCATAGGCCAGGTAGACGTCGGCCTCGGCCACGGGGTCCACATCGCCCGCATCAAGCTGGCTGGGCGAGTAATGCATGGAGGTGCCGGACAGCTGGCTCGATGTGCCGGTGTCCACTCGTTGGCCGCCGCTGGCGCCAAAGAAGGAGTCGGCTGCCAGCTGGCTGTCGCCAAAGGCGCTTTCGCTGGAGGCGGCAGCGGCGCGGCGGCGCTGCATGACGCGGTAGCCGCCATAGCCCAGCAGCAGGGCCAGCAGGGCAGCACCGGCCAGCGGGATGGTGGGGTCTTCCAGCAGCGTATCGATGAAGCTGGGCTCGGCGATCGGTGCTGCGGGAGCGGGTGCCGGCTTGGGCTTCGGCGGCTCGGCCGGAGCGGGCGTGGCGGGCGCGGCTTCTGCTGCGGGCGCTGCGGAGCCGGCTGCATTGGCTGCGGCGTCTGGAGCAGCGGTGGGCGCAGCGGCCGCAGCAGTTGCATCGGCAGGCGCTGCCGGGGCCGCGGGAGTTGTCTGGGGTGCTGCAGCTTCAGGCGCTGCAGGCACGGTCGGCGCGCCCGGCACAGCGACGCCGTTTGCCGTGCCGCTGGCTGCCGAGGCAGGTGCTGCAGCAGCACCTTCGGCGGGCTTGGTGGCGGCGGCGATCTGGCTCAGCTCGGACATGTTGCGCTGCAACTCGGCCGTGCGCGATGCCTGGTCGTCCGACTGCTTTTGCTTGGCCAGGCGCTCATCGGCTTCCACGCCCTTGACGGCGCCCTTGGACAGCGTGAGCTTGTCGGGTGCTGCGGTGGACGGCTTGCGGTCTTCGACCTGGGCCTGGACGCTGCCCGATGCTTCGCGGTTGGCGGAGGCCACGGGCGCGGCCGGCGCGGCGCTGGCCAGCTGGCGGCGGAACTGGTTGAAATCGCGGGACTGGGCGGCAACGATCTGGCGCGCTTCGCGCGGCGAGGTGGCCTGGGCCGTGGCTTCGTCCGGCACGGTGAGCACGGCACCGGAGCGCATGCGGTTCACATTGCCGTTGATGAAGACCTTGGGATTGGTGCGCAGCATGGCCACCAGCATCTGGTCCAGCGAAACGCCGGCTGGCAGGTGGGCGGCGGCGATGCGGCCTGCCGTGTCCCCGGCCTTGATGCGGACTTCGGAGGCTTCGGACGGCGCGGGAGCCGCTGCGGCGCGCTCGCGGGCTGCCGGGGCGGAACGGCGCGCGGCTGCTGGCGCGGGGCGGCTTTCCTCGGTGTTGCCTGCAGCGGCTTGCGAGGGGGCTGCGCGGCGCGGCGCTGCGGCAGGCTCGGGTGCCGAGGCCTGGGCTGCAGCCGTCACGGCAGGCGGGAGCTTTTGCAGGTTGGGCGGATCCAGCAGCAGGGTGTAGTTGCGCTGCAGGTTGCCCGAGGCCCAACTGGCGTCGATCACCAGATCGACAAAGGGT